>JANMZU010000281.1:0-3547 GCA_031383585.1 Betaproteobacteria bacterium | reverse complement strand
CGAGGAGCATGAGTGCGTGTTCAAGCTCGGTGTCGGGCAGAATCTTGCTGAAGCGCAGCGGTTGCTGCAGCGCTATCGGGGACAGAGTTCGGCACAGGATGTCCTTGAGAAAGTCGCGCAATACTGGCAACGCACGCTCGGCGCCGTGCAGGTTGACACACCGGATGCGTCGTTGAATGTATTGCTCAACGGCTGGCTCGTTTACCAGACCATGGCCTGCCGATTGTGGGCGCGTAGCGGTTACTACCAGTCCGGCGGCGCCTACGGATTCAGGGATCAATTGCAGGACGTGATGGCGCTGGTCCACACCAGGCCATCACTGATGCGCGAGCATCTGCTGCTCTGTGCCAGCCGGCAGTTCACCGAAGGCGACGTACAGCACTGGTGGCACCCGCCGTCAGGGCGCGGCGTGCGTACCCGCTGCTCCGACGACTATCTGTGGTTGCCGCTGGCGACCGCCCGCTACGTGCTCACCACTGGCGATAGCGGGGTGCTCAGCGAATCCGCCCGCTATTTGGATGGCCGTCAGGTCAATGCTGACGACGACTCTTATTACGATCTGCCCAACCGCGCCGAAGAGGCAGGCAGCCTTTACCGGCATTGCGTTCGTGCCATCGAGCGCGGCCTCACCAGCGGCGCACATGGACTGCCGCTGATTGGAGCCGGGGACTGGAACGACGGTATGAACCTGGTTGGGCAGCACGGCAAAGGGGAGAGCATCTGGCTGGGCTTTTTCTTGTGCGAAGTGCTGCGGCAATTCACCAAAGTTGCCCGTCTGCATGGCGATACGAACTTCGCCGAGCGCTGTCTGCGTGAGCGCGATACGCTGGCGCAGAACCTGGAGAAGCATGGCTGGGACGGTGAATGGTATCGGCGCGCCTATTTCGACGACGGCACGCCACTTGGCTCCGCCGCTAACGACGAATGCCAGATCGACTCGATCGCGCAAAGTTGGTCGGTGCTGTCGGGCGTCGGCGACATCAAACGCACGCAGATGGCGATGAATTCTCTGGATGCACGTCTGGTGCGTCGCGACGACAAAATTATCCAGTTGCTCGACCCGCCATTCGACAAGTCCGCGCTCGACCCGGGCTATATCCGTGGCTACGTCCCGGGCGTGCGCGAGAACGGTGGGCAGTACACCCACGGTGCCATCTGGGCGGCGATGGCGTTCGCCAGTATGGGGGACAGTCGACGCGCCTGGGAACTCACCAATATGATCAATCCCATCAACCACGCCACCACCAGCGAGGCGGCAGCGATCTACAAGGTCGAGCCCTACGTCATCGCCGCCGATGTCTACGGCGTGCCGCCACACACCGGGCGCGGTGGCTGGAGCTGGTACACGGGTTCGGCCGGCTGGATGTATCGGCTGATACTGGAATCACTGCTGGGCCTGCGCCTGGAAGTCGACAAGCTCACTTTCTCGCCATGCCTGCCCGCCGATTGGCCATCGTTCAGTGTGCAGTACCGCTACCGTGAAACGTTCTATGCCATTACCGTGATTCAAACCGTTGTGGCAGATGGCGAGCAGATTGGCGCGACACAGGTATCGCTCGATGGCGCCGTGACAACCGGTGACGCCATTCGACTGGTCGATGATCGGCTGCCGCATACGGCGGAGGTCAGGGTGCAGGCGCGGCCAATGACGGTCGCATCGATCAGCACCACGCAGAACGCCACTTGACGCGCCTCTCCGCCAGAAAATTCTCTAAGGTGCCCGTCAATAAACGACCCGGCGGTCTTGGAACCACTGAAAACATACTTCGCACGTGGGCGTTGGTTTTGATTCCATTTCCATTTCATTAATGCATTAATTTACTGGGCCGATAAAAATATTCGTCATTCCCGCGAAGGCGGGAATCCAGCGTCTTTCTCCCCAAAGTCACTGGATCCCCGCCTTCGCGGGGACGACGAGTCGTTGATATTTCCACCACCCATTTTTTGCACTAATGATCGAGAAACGGAATGAGAAATTTCTTGTGGCAATCCGTTTACCAGTGTCACGACACCAGGTGTCGGCCGTAGAGTTGATCGTCGCGCCAAAGTTCCCGCACAAAAAATATCTTCATAGCCGAGCGCAAATTAAGTCCTGTATGTACGCTCACGCACAGTCTGCGCGCGATTTGCCGCCTAATCTGAGCGCTGGAATTGATCGAGCCTACCGGTTTGTTTTTTTAGTGACTGCCGGTTGTATTGCGCGACTGAATTCCTGTACCCCTAACCACCGCAACAGGAGAAACACGATGACTCAACTTAATGTATTTACAAGTTCACCCGTAAAAGCGTCAAGCATTATTGGTACCGATGTGGTTAACCCCAAAGGCGACAACCTTGGCGATGTCAAGGAAGTTGTCATTGATCCGCGAACCGGCAAGATTGCTTATGCGGTCGTCTCTTTTGGTGGCTTCCTGAGCATGGGCGAAAAGCTGTTCGCCATTCCGTTTAGCGCGCTGGAATACAACCACGTAGAAAACGAATATGTTCTCGACGTATCGAAAGAAAAACTGGAAGCGGCGCCAGGATTTGACGCTGACAACTGGCCGGCGATGGCGGATGAAAAGTGGAACCGCGATGTGTACTCCTACTACGGTCGTTCACCGTACTGGGAATAAGCGTTCGCGGAGCGGGGAGGACGTCCCCGTTCCAGGTGGATTGGCAGTAAACGCCTGTAAAGCCCCGCTGGTCGGGGCTTTCCGTCTTTGCAGGACTGCGGCTTCAGCCGGTATGCGCACCCGGTCGCGACGTGGTGCTGGATATCGATCTCCAGGACGACGGCAGCGCAAACCGTCAGCCGTTGACTACAAGCAGATGCGCATTTGTCCGACAACAGTGTAGGCGCTGACCGATGGGTGAACGCGACTAGTCCGTCTAAGGTGTGATGGTTGGAGAAACAATCAATTCTTCCACCGTCTTGCGCGGTTACGCGCGGCAAATACTTAAAGGATTCAATATGAACTTGAAAATGAAAGCTGCACTCGCGGCCGTCACCGTACTCATGGCAACGCAGGCCGCCGCACAGATTACCTTCTATGAGCATGACGACTTTCGTGGCCGTGCGTTCACCGCCGACGGTCAACTCAGGAATCTGGGAAATGAGGGCTTCAATGATCGCGCCTCTTCGGTCGTGGTCGACCGCGGTCGTTGGGAAGTTTGTTCGGATGCACAGTTTGGCGGCCAGTGCGTGGTGCTCCGAAAGGGCAGCTACCAATCGCTGAGTGGGCTGGGCATGAACGACAAGATATCGTCGGTACGCCCGGTTAACCAGCAGGCTGCCTACCAGAACGAAGCGCCAGCGCCGCTGCCGGCACCGACTTACCAATATTATCAGCGCCCAAATGAGCGTGTTTACGAAGCTCCGGTCACGTCAGTCCGCGCGGTGGTTGGCTCTTCACCTGAGCAACGTTGCTGGATCGAGCGCCAGCAGGTGACCGAACGCAGCGACAATAACGTTGGCGGTGCCGTCGTCGGCGCGCTGATCGGTGGCGTGCTCGGACATCAGGTCGGCGGCGGTCGCGGCCGTGACGTAGCCACCGCAGGCGGTGCC
>JANMZU010000263.1:0-2762 GCA_031383585.1 Betaproteobacteria bacterium | reverse complement strand
CATAGACGCAGAAAATGTCTTTGCCCTTTTGGTTGATGATGGTGTCGACCGCGACTGCCGTCTTGCCGGTCTGGCGATCGCCGATGATCAATTCGCGCTTACCATGGCCGACTGGCACCATGGCATCAATTGCCTTCAAGCCGGTTTGTACCGGTTGATCGACAGATTTACGAGCGATAACGCCAGGTGCAACCTTTTCGATAACGTCGGTCATTTTGGCGTTGATCGGACCTTTGCCGTCGATCGGCGCGCCAAGTGAATTGACGACGCGGCCGAGCAACTCCGGGCCCACCGGCACCTCCAGAATGCGACCCGTACATTTGACGATGTCGCCTTCTTTGATGTGCTGATAATCGCCAAGAATGACTGAGCCAACGGAGTCCCGCTCCAGGTTCAATGCAAGACCGAACGTATTGTTCGGGAACTCCAGCATTTCACCCTGCATCACGTCAGCCAGACCGTGTACGCGGCAGATGCCGTCCGTCACCGAGATGACAGATCCCTCGGAGCGCTTTTCGGCAGCAGCGGGGAGGTTTTGAATCTTGGACTTGATCAGTTCACTGATTTCAGCCGGGTTGATTTGCATCGTCAACTCCAATACTTAAATTTCAAATCTTTGTGGACTGGCACCATTTCAATGCGCCAGCTTCGTAATACTTGGCAAAATTCTGCCTGGCCAATTTATTGGGCCAGCGCAATTGCCATTTTGTCTAGCGTGTCGCGGACGGACGCATGAATGACATCGTCGCCCACCTGAATTCTCGCGCCGCCAATTAGCGACGCATCGACTATCACTTGCGCTTCCACGCGCTTACCGTATTTTTTCGCCAGGCCGTCGACGAGAGAAGCTTTTTCAGCGTCGCCCATTTCAAACGCACTGGTGATAACTGCCTTAACGACGCCATCATGTTCGCGTTGCAACCTCGCGAAGTGTTCGCTGATGAAAGGCAGCAGAGTAGCGCGCTGATTTTCGATCAAGGTTTTCGCAAGGTTTTTGAGGCTTTCGGGGACATTGCGGCCGGCAACCGAAAACAACAGTTCGGCCTTTTCCCCTGCAGATACCTTGGGGTTACCTAGTAATGACGCAGCTTCTTTATTGGCTGCAGCGGCACCCAATAACTGTAGCGTGTCTCCATACCCCGAAACATCGGCCGCTTCAACGCTCGCGCGAAACGCAGCCTCAGCGTACGGACGGGCCACTGTGGTGAGCTCGGCCATTACAGCTGTGCCTTCAATTGGCTGAGCATGTCGGCGTGCGTCTTGGCATCTACTTCGCGCCGCAGAATCTTCTCGGCACCGGCGACGGCCAAGACTGCAACCTGGTCGCGCAACGCCTCGCGCGCTTTTTGCAGCTCGGTCGCTGCGCTTGCATGCGCCGAGGCAATGATGCGATCAGCCTCAACTTTAGCTTGGGCTTTCGCCTCGTCGATCAGCGCCAACGCTTGCTTCTCGTTCAGCGCCTTGACTTCGCCTGCCTGATCGCGCGCCTGCTGGAGCATGACTTGCTTTTGCTTCTCACCCTCGGCGAGTGCGGCACGGCCCTTCTCGGCTTCAGCCAAGCCGTCCGCAATCTTCTTGCGGCGCTCTTCGATGGCTGCAAGAAGTGGCGGCCAAATCTTGGCCTTTGCAAACCAGATCAACAGGATGAACCAGATGGCCATCCCGAATAACGTCGCATTCAAGCTCATGGCGACGACCTTTCTATCGTTGGGCGGTGATTACTTGATTGCGGACAGGAGCGGATTGGCGAAGCCGAAGAACATGGCGATACCGACACCGATCAGGAACGCCGCGTCGATCAAACCGGCCAGCAGGAACATGAATTTTTGCAGTTGCGGGATCAACTCTGGCTGACGAGCTGCTGACTCAAGGAACTTCGAGCCCATGATGCCGATGCCAATACAAGCGCCGAGAGCACCGAGGCCGATGATGAGACCGATACCGAGTGCCATGTTGCCTTGAACGAGGGCGAGAAACTGTGCCATTTTTACTTTCCTTTCGCGAGAACTAAGATAAATACAAACCAGAAATCAGTGGGGCTTCAATGGTGCTCGTGCGCCATGGCGATGTAAACCGCGGACAGCACCATGAAAATAAACGCCTGCAGCAAGATGATGAGGATATGGAACACTGCCCATCCCCACGACAGTACGATAGAGCCTGCCGTATAAATACCGCCAAGCATGCCGAGCAGACCAAGCAGCATGAACACCAGCTCGCCTGCATACATATTGCCGAATAGCCGCATGCCGAGTGACACAGGCTTCGCGATCAACTCGATAATGTTGATTGCGAGATTTGGAATCCAGAGAGTCGGGTGTGCACCGAAAGGCGCGGTGAAGAGTTCATGAACGAACCCACCGGCGCCTTTGGCCTTGAAGCTGAAATAGATGATGAAGAAGAACACCGTAAATGACATCGCAAAGGTGACGTTCAGATCGGTTGAAGGTACTATCTTCCAGTGAGGCACACCGATTGCGCCCATGAACGTGGCGACGAAATCAATCGGGATCAAGTCCATCAGGTTCATCATGAACACGAGGACAAAGATTGTCAGCGACAATGGGCCGATGAAACTACGGTCGCCGGGGAAAACATCCTTGACAGTGCTATCGACGAATTCGAGGACGATCTCGATGAAGCTCTGGAAACGGCCCGGGACCCCGGAGGTAACACGCTGCGCAGCGAGCCAGAAAGCGCCGAGCCCGATCACGCCGACAATAACTGCCATGATCAGCGAGTCGAGGTTGAGCTTCCAGAAA
>JANMZU010000212.1:0-2809 GCA_031383585.1 Betaproteobacteria bacterium | reverse complement strand
CGCCCGCTCGCGAGGAATGACGCAGGTAGCTAAGGATTCCGGAATCACACGGGAAGCCCTGTACAAAGCCCTTCGGCCGGGCAGCGAACCGCGCTTCGATACAATCAGCCGCGTTTGTGCAGCGCTTGGAGTGCGGCTAGTTGCGCAGCCTGTACATGCCTCCGCCTAATACAGGGTCTGCCTGTTTTCATTCGGCAGCGCTTCAAGGGCAGTACGAACAGGTTATTTCAACAATTGCGGTTCACGGTCCGCTCCCGGCCAATTGATGTCGGTCAACATCGCGCTCTAATTTTCCGTATAGCGGTCGCTCGCGGCTGAGCCGAAGCGCTGGATCAATCATGTGGATTGTGTCGATTGTCACATCGATTGTCGATCACGGAGCCCATCGATCCCGACTTGACCGCATCGACTCCTTCAAACTCAAGCGCTGGCGCAGCTCCCGGGCCCATTTCACCGGGGAGGCGCTCCGATATCGTATTCTCAGGCGATCATGCGGGAAATGCAGCCGCGCTCCGACTAACGAAGTAGCGACACCAAATCATCTCGTTTTGCAGCGCTTGCGATCTGGAGTGCAGTTTGCCCTTCGTGGACTACCGTTCTATTCACACCGCTCTCCGACGCGATCAACTTGACCATGTCGGCGTACTTCCCTTGCGGGTTGAGGACGGCATGTCTGGTGGCGCATATCAAAGGCGACCATGTCCCAAAACCAGCAGAATTCAAGTCCAGCCCATTTGCCAAGAGTAGACGCAACAACGCGACGTCCCCTTGGGATGACGCCCGAATCGCCGACCGTTCTTTTTCTTTCATCGACAACAGTGGTGACGAAATGATCAAACTGTACTGACGTGCAGCAGATGGAGAAGGTTGGCCAGTGGCTGTATGGATTCGATTGCGTAGTTCTTCCGCCATTTTTAGCGCGGTGTCGTCATACGCTGTGGTGTTTGGGTCCGCGCCAGCTTTCAAGAGCAGTTCAACCATCTGGTCTTGCTCATGGCGCACCGCAAACATCAACGCGCTGGGTGTTCTGTAGTGCGGCCTGGCGTTCGGATTCGTAGCCTTGTGGGCAAGCAGGATTTCCATGGCTGCAACGAATTTTTCACCATCCGCGGGCCGATTGAAATCATAACCGTACTTTTCGATGGCCAAGGTTAGGGCGTTGTAACCGCGGTTGATTCCATCGCCGTGAACCGTATAGCGATTTGGATTTGCGCCTCGCTGTAGTAGCGACTTCAACTCAGCTAGTTGCCCAAGTTGGACTGCGCTCATTACTGCTGTCAAGTCGCCATTGTTTCTTGCATCCAGGTCTTCCTTCGTCGCACCTCCCGCAGCAGCAGAGATCGCATCAGAAAAGAAGGGGTAGCGGGCCCCTCGGCCTATTGGCGACTCGGCTCGGGCGGTGATTACATCAGAAAGTTTCCTTTCGTATGGCGTTTTCGCGATTGCATTCGCTTCAACAGCTACTGCCTGATAGAACTTTTTTATTCGCTCCTCGTTCTCGAAATTCTCACATTCGCTCTTTGGGGCCGAATCAATCAACAACTCGCGTATTCGATCATGACGGTCAGCTTGCGAGACGCGCATTGCGGCACTTAAGGAAATGGTCTCCTCGCCCGGATTGTTAGATTGCTTGATAGCAACGTTGGACTGTCTTGGCTTTCCCCGGGAGTCGTTGTACTCAAGCCAGTCGCCCCACTTGCCAGTGTCCGCCTTGGCCATTCCCACTTTAAAAAACCGGATTGATGGGTACCCACCGATTCGAATCCGCCCAGCAATCGCATCGTCAGCACGTAATTTCTTTGGATCTACTTGAATCAAGAATCTACCGTTTGCATCTGTTTCTGTCGCTGCGATCCAAGTGCAAAGACTTGGCCCACGCCCCATGCTTTCCCAATTAACCAGCACAAAAACGCCGCCTAAAGGGACGGAGGTCAGTTCATCCTTAATTGTTCCCTCTATTCGGGTATACAGCGGTGATTGCGGCTGTGCCATGCAGCCTGAAAGAGCTAGCAATGCCGCACTTGCAGCGACAATCTGCAAAGCGCGAAATATCATGATGTTATATCGCCACCAGAAATAGTCGAAATGGATTTGTATCGATAGAGTAGTCAGGTGGCGCTGCCAGTGAATTGCTGACTCGGATGATTCAATTGGCCAAGAGACCCGAAGGTGAATTCTAGAGTGTAGGAATTTCAAACGCCCTTTTTCACTATTCGTCACTGTATCCGCCGACACGGGAGCGGTCAAGCAAGCGGCGGCACGGTGATTGCGTACCGATTTCTCAATCTCGCAGGCAATTTCTGCGCCTAACGCACCTGATTTCCACGCCATCTGAGTGATTGCCCGAGCGCAGACCGAACACCCTCCCCAGCCTTGTCAAAATCAAGTCCGGATTCACTCCTCACGCCGCCTGAAACAGATCCGGCCGCACCGCCGGTGCGCACGGCGGCGGCTGCGCTGCCGGCCCCAGATGGGTCAGGATGCGGGCGATGGCGGCTGGTTCTTCGATGGCCGCGATCAGATTCAGTTGCCCAACAGAGTGCTGGCAATGCTCGATGTCGATAACGAACACGCACTTCCAGACCATTTATGTTCATCTGAACGACCACGTCTTTTGAATGTCTCGTTTTGGAGCGGCTAGAATGTCTCTTGTAGGTCGGTTAAAACCTAAAGCTGTAAGCCGCAACTCGGCCATTACCGGAAGTTCGCTAGCGCCTCTCAGTTTTCTTCAAAGCGGTCATTGCCGCAAGTAAATTACCTTCAAGCTGTGTTCGCTGTAGAAGTTTAATCTTTGCGTCGAGCAATTTAT
>JANMZU010000190.1:0-7105 GCA_031383585.1 Betaproteobacteria bacterium | reverse complement strand
AAGCTGTACGCATAGTCGGCCGCCACCAACTCGCGCGGCTTGCCCTTGAACACAGCATCATCGCTGAAAAAAATGCCCGGCTTCAGACGGCAAATGTACACGCGCCCCGCCTCTTGCACCTCCGGCATTTCGCGCAACGTCAAAGGTTGCAGCTTCAGTGGCCGCGCCAGATAGTGATACTCCAGCATCGGCTCGAAAAGGTTGTCGATCACGTGCGCGGCGTGCAGTGAATTCACCTGTGCCGGGTCCAGTGGCCCCATCGAGATCGTCTGCTTCACGACGTGCAGCGTCTTTGCCGCGTTTGCCGGCGTCGCTGCACAGCATGTGCATAGCAACGCGATGAGGAACAATGCTGGACGGAAGATCATCTGCGAAGTATAGGCTGGCGCAGCAATGCGGCCAACGGAAAGTATGATTTGAAACTCAAGCATTGGCGAGGCTCTTGTGGCATTTTTGGCCGAAACGCTTCGCCAAATGGCGATCTACGAGAAATGGTGTTTGCCATATTTTCACTGGGTGAAGCCAGGTTTCCCAGATCGTCACGCTTCTGTCGTCGCGATGTCCCAACGGGATTCCTTGTGGGCGACGTCGGATACTTCGCTAGCCGGCTATTCGAAAAATATTTTCAGTCCACCGTGAATTATTCCAGTCACCGCGCGAATAACGCATCATGCAAGCCAAACTCACTCCCACCGTCATGTCCCCGACTGACCACCCCGACGCCATGCCTTCCTCCCCCGCAGAGCTCACCGGTGCATTCATCGCCCGCCTGGAAAAACACCAGCGGATACTTTTCAAGGTCGCGTACATGTACTGCCGCGACCGCGACGACCGGCAAGACCTGGTGCAGGAGATGTTGATACAGGTGTGGCGTTCCTATGCGCGGTTCGATGAACGCGTGCAGTTTTCGACGTGGATGTATCGCATCGCCGTCAACGTCGCCATTACACATTACCGCTCCGAGGGCCGGCGCCTGCGCGATACCGTACCGCTGGAGGAATACGGTCTCGACATCGCCGCCGCCGATGCGCTCTTTGATAACGACACCGACAACATGCGGGCGCTGCGGCAGATGATCAACGGACTCGACGAACTGAATCGCGCGCTGATCCTGCTTTTCCTCGAGGGCTTCAGCAGTGAAGAAATCGCTGAAGTTGTCGGCATCAGCGCCAGCAACGTCAGCACACGCATCAATCGCCTGAAGATAAAACTGCAAGCCGAATTTAGCGAAACGACCACTCACATAGAGGAAAGAAAGCATGAACCTTACACTCGATGAGCTCCAAACAGAATGGATGGCGCGCGATCGCCTACTGGAAACCCAGCTGCGCATGAACACGCTAATGCTTCGCGAAAACCTGCTGGACAAACACAGCGCCAAGCTCGGCAGCGCCACCGCCGGCAACGTATTCCAGATCCTGTTCACCATCCCGTTCCTCGCGTTGTTCGGCTGGGTCATCGCCCGCCATATTGATGAGCCCGCCTTCCTGCTACCGGCCGTGTTGCTGCAGGCCTGGACCGTGGTGATGCTGGCACTGAGCATCTATCAACGCAACCAGTTGCACGGGCTCGACTTCGGCCGCACGGTACTGGAGCTGCAAAGCCAGATCGAGCAGATCAAGATCGCGCGGCTCAACACATTCAAGTGGGCGTTCCTCACCGGGCAATTACTGTGGTGGATTCCATTCGTGCTGGTGCTGTTCAAAGGCCTGCTGGGTGTGAACCTCTACACGTCCTCCGCATTCATGCCGACATTCATCGCGTGGAATATTGCCTTCGGCGTCGCGTTTATTCCATTCGCGTTGTGGGCATCAACGCAACTGGCCGGGCGGATGGGTGGATCGTCGCGGTTCCAACAATTCACGGACGGGATTGCGGGGCGCGATGTGGTGGTGGCGAGGGAATTTCTGGGAAAGCTGGCGCGGTTTGGGCGGGAGACGGAGGGGCGGTGATGGAACTACTTCTTGTCAGGTTGCACGCCGATGGGACATTCTTCAATAGCACGACGCGCAGCACCTACTGTCGCGTATTGCTTCAACGTGCACGATTTCCATTCGGCGAGGGAATGTTCATCCGGCAGCGGCAGACGCTTAGCTGTGTCCCAATAGCCCGTCATTTCCAGCTTTGTCTTATCTCGAATCACCAATCGGTAGCTGATGCGGGTGGCGGAAGTTCGCTCTGCTGACAGCACGCCTTTGATGCCATCAAAGCGCAGGACCTTGTCCTTTATTGCCGTAGACATACTGGAAGGCCCGAGGGGAATGGCGGCCCTTAACGCCATAGCCGGATACGCGAACCCATATTCAAAGAAGTGGAATGGAAATCCTTCCGTGATTTCCTTGTCTGATATGCCGAAATACAGTGCTTTATCGGGCCTCAATGCCAGCAACTTCTGCGCTCCCGACTTGGTGCCAGCGATCTCCGCCAAAATTTCGCCGTTTTCGAAATAGGTGATTCGCGCCACTCCCGGCTCGTCGCCTGAAGAACTAGCCATCTCAATCGAGCCGTAGCAACCCCAAGGCCTATCCTTTGGGCAAGCAGATTGTGCGGCCACTTGGCCTACCGATAGCGCGCAGACAATAGACAAGACGGCCGCGCACAGGATAGACCTCAACGCTCAAATCCTTTCCTCATTTCTTAGCGCATGCCCCGAGAGTGATTCGCAAACGAAGCGAGCGCCAGACTCTAGCACTGGCGCGGTCCGTAGGCCGAAAACGACAGAAGAGGGTCATTAATGGTATGACCGCAAAAAACATTCGTGATCTGTCTCCGAACATGCACCTGGAACTCTACGCCTTCGCCGCCAGCCACTCGCCGAATTCATCCGCCGTCATCGGTCTGGCAAACAGGAATCCCTGCAGGCAATCGACACCGTAAGCGGTCAGCGCGGCGGACTGCGATTCGCTCTCGACCCCTTCGGCCACCAGCGTCATTTCCAGGCTCTTGCCGATGGCGCAGATGGCTTCGACGACGCGGCGACCGCGCCCGTCGTTGCCGAGCATGTTGACGAAACTTTTGTCAATCTTGAGCGTGGTGAACTCAAAACGCGTCAGGTAGGAGAGCGAGGAAAAGCCAGTGCCGAAATCGTCCAGGGAGAGTCCAAGACCCATGTCGCGCAGTGCACGGATCTGGGCCTCGATGACGGCGTCATCGTCGATCATGATGGTCTCGGTGAATTCGAGCTCGAGTTGCGCGGCGGACAAGTCGTACTTAGTCAGTAACGCGGCGACGGACTCCGCAAAGCCGGCACGACGCAGCTGGCGCACTGAAACGTTGACGCACACCATCAAGGGCTTACCGGTGCTGCGCGCGAATTCTGCTGACTGCCGGCAGGCTTCCTCGAGCACCCACTGGCCGATATCGACGATGAGCCGGGAACGCTCGGCAATGCGAATGAATTCGTCCGGCGGGACGACACCCAGCTTGGCGTTGGTCCAGCGCAACAGCGCCTCGGCCTTGACGAACGTGTTTCGCCCGCCAGCGGCAACGATGGGCTGGTAGGCCAAAGAGAGCTCGTGGTTCTGCATGGCCAACTGCAACTTCTGCTCGATGACCAGCTCGCGCTGGGCGCGCTCGTTGGTTTCGCGATTGCTGAAGGTCCAGCTGTTGCGGTCTGCCGAGCGCGACTGCGCCATGGCCAGCAGCGCCTGCTGGACCAGTTCGCCGGCATCCTGCGCATCCTTTCCCGAAATGGCGATACCGATGCTCACTGTGGGCTTGATGTCGGCCGTGCCGACGCGGAGCGACGTCTGCAGGCTGTCGACGACGCGCTGGGCGAGGGCCTCGGCGCGGCGTGTGGCGTCCTCCACCGAGGTGCCGCTGACGAGGAGGACAAATTCGTCCCTGTCATAACGGGCCAGCGTGTGCTGTCCGCCGGCGAGCGGCAGCAGGCGTATTGCCAGCTCACTGACAAGCCGGTCGATCGTGGCACGGCTGTAGAGCTCAGGGATGTGGTTCAGGTCGTCGATACCGACCAGCAATACTGCCGAGGTGAGCTCTGTGTTTGGCGAGGTGCGCACCAGGGCATCGAGCCGCTCGAGCAGAACATGGCGATTGGGCAGGCCGGTGAGCTCGTCGGTCACGGCCTGCCGCGCGATGCTTTCGTTCGATTCTTTCAGCGCGACATAAGCCAGGCCAATCACCAGGAGGCCGTAGCCGATGCCGGCCAATAGCGTCATGCCCGGACCATCGGCAATCCGCGAGTAACGCAGGAACAGCACCAGCGCCTGTCCGAACACGATTACCGCGACGATGCGGTATTTCCGGTTTCGCACCCAAACGACGCCCGACGCCCAGGCCATCACGGCAAACACCACCAGGCCGATGGCGATGTTTGCCAGCCCCCGAGATACAGCCAGCGCCAGCAGCACGATGGCGGCAGTGCCGAGGGAAAGGAGGCCTGCGCGCTGCCAACTGACACGCTGGCCGCGGAAATGCTCTGTGCCGGCCCAGAACAAGCCGACAAAGACGCCCGGGATCAACAGCGCGATGAATTGCAGAAGCGAATTGTTCCACTCGTTGCCCAGACGAAAACTGAGCGAGCCGGCGGCCAAGGAAAGATACGCAAGGCCCCAATACAGCGGATTGAGGTTGGCACGGCGGGTCAGCCAGATGGTGAGCAGGAACAGCGCCAGGAACAGGCGCATCGCATTCTGTATATCCATCAGCAGAAATCGTGCCAGGCCATGCGTCCTGCGCTCCAGGTAAACCGTGGTGGTGGTGCCCTGAGGACAAGAATACACCGTTGCGTTTGGGGCATGCAATGGTAAAAATTGACGGGGCGAAGCTTGATTTGTTCACGAGAATATGCATCTCGGAAACGATATTCATCCGGGCCTTATATCAGTCGGTCAACCAAACTGCATCACCTTCGCAGCGAAGGGCTTGCTCATTTCTTCCGGGGATGTTCGACAAATCCATCTTGTCGGCGGATTCTCGAATTCGAGCGAAGGGCACTGCTCGAAACTTCGAGATTGCGTTTTTTGTAGCTCAATCCAAGTCTATAGCGGGCGCGACTTCCGGATAAAAGGCAGGGAAGGCGCGTCAAATGGCGGTCTTTGATCCCCGGAAAGCGCCACACCAATCGGCCCACGATTGCCCGCTATCGCTGGTCTGAATTGCTTTGTACGTTAACGCACGGACTAATCGTTGTTTGCCAAACACAATGCAGCTTCGTGTGTATTACGGAACCGGGTGCGGCCCTGCAACTGGTTAAAACGCCCGGAAGTGCCGCGCTAGCGACTGCAATGGCTGGTGTCGCGAACCGGAAGCGCAGTCAATAGATTCATTCTTACAATCGAAGGAAACTCTCATGAACGAAAACATGCCGGATTTTTCGAATGTGCAAAGCGGCTCCAGTTCGACTGCGACGAAGATATACGTGGTGGTTTCGGGCGACAGTCTTTCGAAGATCGCCAAGCGCGAATATGGCAATGCCAACGAGTGGCAGCGAATCTTTGATGCCAACCAGGACCTTCTGAAAGACCCGGACAAGATTTTTCCCGGCCAAAAACTCAAGATCCCGCCGCTCTAGCGCTGCTTTAAGGCCGCTCTAACGCTTTAGCGCGCGAAACTATGTCAACCCTAACCATGGAGAAAATCCCAATGAACAAAAAAACACTTCTCGCGACGCTCGCCGCGCTTGTCCTCACATTGAATGCCTGCGGCAAGAAAGAAGACGCGCCGAAACCTCAAGTTGCCCCAGCGCCGATGTCAGTCCCTGCACCAGCTCCGCCGCCTGTGGTTGCGGGAGTCGCAGTTGGAACGATTACGCTGGGCAAAGCAATCGACACCGGCAAGAAGGTGTCGCAGGCCGCCGACAGCTTCGCCACCAAAGATACGATTTACGCTTCCGTAGATACAACTGGCAGCGGCACCGCAACGCTCAAGGCGAAGTGGACGTTCCGCAAGGGCAGTCAAGAGACCCTGGTGAAGGAAGACAAGCAGACGATTACGCCGACAGGCCCCGCCACCAGCGAATTCCACATCAGCAAGCCAGACGGATGGCCTGTGGGCGACTACCAAGTGGAGCTTTTCGTTGACGACAAACCGGCCAACAAAAAGACCTTTACCGTTAAATAATGGACTTCAGATTGCGAAGCTGCGGCACCCGAACTCGTTGGTACTTGACCGGCTCTAATTGGCAAAAGCGAAAAAGAAACTGATCCGCTCACCATGGTTCTGGGTGGCGTTCGTCGTTGGCGCGGTGCTCATCGGCTTCTTCATTTTTTCGCCCGCCTTCAAGGAACTGATCGAGGACATGGCCAGTTGGGTGGAGGCCGTTATGAACTCGCACCCGCTGCTGGGCGCGCTGGTGTTTTTCCTGTTCTCAGCCTTTTCGGCGATGATCGCCTTCGCGTCCAGTGCCGTTTTGGTGCCCTCCGCCATTGCTGCCTGGGGTCACGTGATCACGTTCTTTTTGCTATGGGGCGGATGGATGGCGGGCGCGGCTGCCGCGTGGCGCATCGGCCGCCTGGCGCGTCCGCTGCTGAACCGGCTCGGTTACGAGGAGGAACTCGACTCGTACCAGAAGTGGGTCGGCAAGCGCATGCCGTTCTGGGGCGTGCTGCTGTTTTGTATCGCGGTACCGTCCGAAATCCCGGGTTACCTGTTCGGTAGCGTGCGCTATCCCTTCGTGCGATTCTTCGCAGCCATGGGTATCGCCGAAGCGATCTACGCCGTCGGCGTCATTGTCGTTGGCGAAAATCTCCTGACCGATAAACCGCTGCCGCTGCTGCTCGCGATTGCAGCGATTGTTCTGGTGGCTGCAGGGGGCGGCCTGCTGCTCAAGAGAATGCGGCGGAAGCAGGCCTCGAAATTCGCCGGGGGATGAGCGGCTAATCTCGCCAAGCGGCGTAGGCACATTCACGCCGCGCGAGATCAAAGGGACCAGCAACTGCCTTGAATTCAGGCACCTTTGGCGTGATAGGCGCCTGGAGATGATCGCAAGGCGCCGCACAGTTCAGGTTCTGCGAAACACCATCCGCCGCGCGAGCATGCAGCTCAGCTCCAGCAACTCCGGCCCGGCGCAACCCTTGTGGTTGTTCGCGTCATAGATGACGAGTACGCGCCCCGGCGGCGATTCATCCACGCCGCGCATTAGGTC
>JANMZU010000151.1:0-1791 GCA_031383585.1 Betaproteobacteria bacterium | reverse complement strand
GCCAGATTGGCGTGCAGCGCGACATGTTCGACAAAGTCATTCAAGGTGCGCTGGTTGACCACTGCCACAAAACCAATCCGCGCGAGGCAACGGCGGAAGACTATCGGATGATGCTGGAGATGTCTTTCTAAATTTCAACATTGGGAAATTGAGAAAGTCAGAATGAAACACAAGGTCTGGCGCGCCGTTCGGCACATTTATGCCCTGAAACGCCCGCCAGTACTAGACTTTTTCGTTTACGCTAATGCACTGTACCGCCACCACTTGAAGGGGTCGGCGGCGGGGCCGGTGCGGTGCCTTGCGATTGCGGCAACAGTGCGTGATGCAACATGTGTGCGAGCAATACGGCGCGCGCAGCCGGCGCGATAACGTAGTTCAGCCAGCCATGGCCAGGATCCTTGATTTGCAGCAGAGTGCCATTGGTGACACCGGTGATATACCACTTTGGATCGAAGGTGGCCTGCAATTCGCCTTGTGGTTGCGCATCCGAAAACGGTGGTTGCATCGTGATGCGGCGCTTGGCGGCGCGGGCGATGAGGTCGTCGAGTTCAGCGGTGGTGAGAGTGGAGATATCAATCGTCATGATTTCGGCCCGGTGGACATTGCGTGAATGAACATGATGGGGGCAAGGTCGAAGAAGTTCAATTGCAATTGGAAATGTGCCCGCGTTTTTTTGTCGCTTGCAACATGCAATGCTCCACAGCACGTGAAACCATGGTCCTATTGAACAGCATTGGCAACTTGGCTACCTTCGCGCGCGGCAACCCATTTGATGAAGGCTGTCTCTTCCAATGGCTTGCTGAACAAATACCCCTGATAGTGTCGACAGTTCATTTGCAACAAGCGGTCACGCTGCTCTGGTGTCTCGACGCCCTCGGCGACGACCTTCATGCCCATCAGCTTGCCGATGGCGATGATGCCGCTGATCAGCGGCGACTGGCTTTTGCCATCCACGCGATATACAAAGGATTTGTCGATTTTCAGTACATCGAGCGGCAAATCCTGCAGGTGACTCAGCGAGGAGTAACCAGTGCCGAAATCGTCCAGTGCGATACCGATTCCGAATGCACGCAATTCGCGTAGTTTCGCCACGCAGACGTCCAGATCAAACAAAAATGACGATTCGGTCACCTCCAGCATCAGCCGTCGTGGGTCGACCGAATGTGTTGCGACGATGTGGCGAACCTGATCAACAAAACCCGGATCACCCAATTGCCAGGGCGACACATTTACTGCAAGGTAGGCGCCAAACGGCACGCCTTGATCCTGCCACGCGCGAATCCGTGCGCATGCCTCGTTGAGCACCCATTCCCCAATTCGCCGGATGAGCCCGGTTTCTTCGGCAACCGGAATAAATAGCACCGGCGGCACCATGCCAAGATCGGCGTTCCGCCAGCGCAATAGTGCTTCGACCCCGGCCACGTTACCCGCAGCGTCCACCTGTGGCTGGAACTCCAGCGAAAATTCGTGGTTATCGAGCGCACCCCGAAGACAGCGATCCAGCTTCAGACGATGTTCGACGGTGCGGCGCATCGCAGGCTGGAAAATCCGCACGACATTACGCCCCTGATCCTTGGCGCGGTACATTGCGATTTCCGCTTGCCGGAAGATGTCATGCGGGCTGGCGCCCGCCTGAGGGAACATGGTAACGCCGATGCTAGCGCCGACGTGCAGGCGGTGTTCGCCAATTTGCATAGGCGGATGCAAACAGTGCAGGAGTTGATCTGCTAATTCAGCGGCATGGTTACGGGCATCGTCCATTTCCATATCTTGTCCGGGCATCACCACCAC
>JANMZU010000334.1:0-2399 GCA_031383585.1 Betaproteobacteria bacterium | reverse complement strand
GCTTCTTCAGTCGGCGGTACCGGAACCGGTAACGCTGCCACTCGACGCTTGCTAACCGACGCGAGATTTGTTGTTTGCGTTCCCTGATCAAAGAAATATTTCTGGCCGTTCTCGTTGGCGAAGTGCGAAACATATTCCGGGGGGAATTCTGGGTCGTTGAGCCGGATGCGGAACACATGGTTTTGATGTATGCATTCGAGGACTTGGCAATTCCAAATCCAACCACGGCCAAGCTTGTCGCGGTCTCCACCCTCGTTCATCAAAATATCGCCACGTTGGAGAAGCAATCGATCTCGTTCAATTGGAGTCACAGAAATCGTCTTGATCTCATCGAGATTCAGCCAGCCGCGCTGCACGTTGGCGACACGCAAATAAGGCACATCTATCAACGTTACATCGACGGAGCGCTTTTTCCCCACCTGAATCCCGCCTTGAATTTCGCTGATTTCGTGTAGCGGTTTGATTTTCCAGCCGCTTGGCATTTCGTCAACCTGCTGGTCGGGTGCGCCATTTTGCGCTCGCCAGGCCGCCGTCAGCTCCCCCGAAAAGGCCAGCGCGAGGAGGCGCTGCTTGTAGCGCGCGATTAGGTTGGGGATACGGTCCAGCTCTGTGCGGGCGCGGGCAGTGCGCGCCGTCAACCCATCCACCTTCGCCACAATTCGCCGCTGTTCGGGAAGGGGTGGGAGGACTACCGGGAATTCGGCGATCTCCTTGAAATTGACGCGAGGCCTGTCCCCCTTGTCTAGCAAAGCCGCAAAATCGAGAAATTCCCGCGTCATGATCCTGCGCCGGACAAACTCTGCCTCGGTCGCAATCGTCGGCTGAAGTACGAGAATTTCAGCGGATGCTATCCCGTCGAAGTCAGGTACGGTTACCTTGTTTAGATAGGGCCGAAGGCGACTGTAGAGCACGTCCCCTGCTGAAAATCGAGCAACCGAGCTTTTGACATCGGAACCCTTGCTAGTCTTGAGAACGCGCGAGGTGTTGGGTTCAATATCCCGTAGACCGATGAACGGCGCATCCGGCATGCTTCTTGGATCAAGCTTTTCAGCTCGAAGCACTGTGATTTCGCCTAGGCTAGTATCTGCCCAACCTTCCGGTAGCCCGCTCACACCCCAACGCCTTCGCTAGTAATTGGCGCCTGTTGCCAGTCGTGATGGCTTTGTTTCGATCCCTTCACCTTCCATTCTGTGCGGCCATTGCTGTTGCGGTCCGGCTTTGGCCGGGCGGTGAGCGCGACAAGCGTGGTGCCGGTGGCTACGAATATCAGGCCCGTCCAGCCGTAGATCGTTGCCTTACGTAGTCCATTGGGTGTGCCATCGACGAGGAACAATTGGATGGTGCGGCCAAAGGTTTCGGTGCCAGTCATTCCGGGGCCTCGCTTTGGGAGCAAAGCTCTTGCACCACCGATTCAATTTCTGCGAGAGCACTTTGCAGATGGTTTTTGATCGCGACACCAATGTCGTCTAGCTCGACTAAACCTTCTTCCATAGATGTTGCATCATTCGGCAACCAGTGGATATCCAAGTTATCATTTTGATCAGCAACTTCCTGCCTGCTGAACCGTCGCAATCGTCCTGCTGGCCCCTCGTCTTTTCGACTTTCTCCATCGAAGGGGTCTTGACCAAAAGCCTTTACGAATGGTTCAAAATCGTGCGTCGTGAGTGACCTTGTTTTGCCAAAGTTCGGCATTTGGGCGCGCATATCATATACCCAGACAGCTTTGGTCGCCGCGACAGGCTTTTCAGATTTCTTAGTGAAGAACAGGACGTTCGTCTTTACCCCTTGAGCGTAGAAAATGCCGGTCGGCAGCCGCAAAATGGTATGGAGATCACACCGATCCATAAGCCAAGTGCGCAATCGGCGCGCGATGTTTTCTTCGAACAGGAAATTGTCCGGTACAACCACCGCCGCCCTGCCGCCGATCTTGAGACTGTGCACAATATGCTCGACAAAAGGCAATGGACCTTTGGGAGCACTACCCGTGATTTCAAACTCCGGACGGTCCGTCGCGTCGGGAAATTTGTTGAATGGAGGATTGGACAAGATGACATCGGCGGGCTCGAATGCAAAGCTTGGCGTCAATGCATCCACGCACTGAAGTGCTGTATCTATGCCGTGTAGAACAAGATTCATTGTGCTCAGGCGGTGAGTACCTGTGATCAGCTCTGCACCCTGATAGGCTTGGGTGCGTTGCCAGCCCCTCCGCTTCGCACTCAAAGTGCGAAGATTATCTGTATTCAGCGATATGAGGCGATGCGCAGCAATGATGAATCCGGCGGTCCCCGCCGCTGGGTCTTGCACGATTTCGCCTGGTTGCGGGTGTACGAGTTTGACGATGGTCTCGATCAATGCCCGAGGTGTAAAATACTGCCCGGCCTTGGATTTTCGTTCCGAGG
>JANMZU010000120.1:0-3175 GCA_031383585.1 Betaproteobacteria bacterium | reverse complement strand
CCACCGCGCCGCCGACATCCTCCACGCTAGGCAGCAGCACGTGGTATTTCACGTCCAGCATGCGGGCCGTGTTGTCGGCGCGGTGGACTATTACCAGTGGTCGGCAGTTCTCCGCTCCGTATCCGCATACGAGTCGTATCGCAAGGTGTACAGCGACACGGTTACGCCGGTCCGCATTGCCGAGTTGCTGATACTGCGCGTCGATATTCCGCGTTCGCTGCACTTTTGCATGCACGATGTTTACAGAATCCTTTGCGAGGTGCAAAACCGCTCCTCGGCGGAGGCGACCCGGCAGGCTGGCGAGATTTACGCCGCGCTGCAGTTCGGCCGTATCGGCAACATTTTCGGTATTGGCTTACACGAATACCTGACCGAATTTTTGGAAGCTACTGATCGCCTTGGCGAAGAAATCAACCAGGCCTTTTTCGCCCCGCCAGTTGCTGGCGCAGTAGTCGCCGAAGAAAAATAGTTTGCATCTGGAGAAGTTGAAATGACTTATTGCGTAGCCCTGCGCTTGGACTCAGGGATGATTTTTGCATCTGATTCACGCACCAATGCGGGCGTCGACCACATCGCCACCTTCTGCAAAATGCGCGTCTACGAAAAGGCTGGCGATCGCGTCATCGTGCTGCTCTCCAGCGGCAACCTGGCAATTACCCAAGGCGTGATCAATATCCTCGATCGTCATCGTAATGCCCCACAGGGCGAAAACACGATCTGGTCGGTCAGTTCGATGTTCGACGTTGCCGCACTTGCTGGCGATGCGCTCCGTGAGATGCAGCTTCGGGATGGAAAAATGCTGATGCAAAGTGGCATTGAGGCGTCGGCAAACATCATCGTTGGCGGACAAATCGCCGGTGAAGACGAACGTCTCTTTCACATTTACTCCCAAGGCAACTTCATCGAGGCCTCTGACGAAACCCCCTACTTCCAGCTGGGTGAAGCCAAATATGGCAAGCCAATTCTGGATCGTGTGCTGACGCCCGGTACACCGCAAAAGGAAGCTGCGAAATGCGTATTGATTTCCTTCGATTCGACGATCAAATCAAATATTTCGGTCGGCTTGCCGATTGATATGCTGTGGTATCCCAAGGATTCGTTGCGCGTCGGCGTGCAGCAACGCATCCGCGAAGGCGACCCCTATTTCTCAATGCTGCGCCAGCGCTGGGGTGGCGGATTGCGGCGGGTGTTTGGAGAGTTGCCGGATCCAGACTGGATGGAGTAGCCCACATGACCATTCGCGTCGCGCTCCATCACAAGACCCACTACAAATTCGACCGGGCAATCAACCTCTCCCCGCACGAAGTTCGACTGCGTCCTGCTGCACATTGCCGCACGCCAATCGAAAGCTACTCTTTAACTGTCAAGCCGGAGAAGCATTTCCTCAATTGGCAGCAGGATCCGTACGGCAACTGGTTGGCGAGGCTGGTCTTCCCTGAAAAGACCCGCGAGCTTTGCATTACCGTCGATCTCGTTGCCGAGATGACAGTCATCAACCCCTTCGATTTTTTCATCGAGCAATACGCCGAGCAATTTCCGTTCTCGTATACGCCAGAAAATGTCCGCGAACTTGCGGCCTATCTGGACGTGGACCCGCCAGGTGAATTGCTAAAAGCATGGATTGAAGATGCACGCAAGACGATCCTGAACAAGCCGTTCATCTCGATCGATTTCATCATCGCATTGAATACCCGGTTACAGCACGACATCAAATACCTCATTCGCATGGAGCCTGGTGTGCAAACACCAGAAAAAACGCTGGAGTCGCGGATGGGTTCCTGTCGCGATAGTGGCTGGCTGCTGGTGCAGATTCTTCGCCATTTTGGCATTGCCGCGCGCTTTGCTTCCGGTTATCTGATTCAACTGGTAGCTGACCAGAAGGGCCTCGATGGCCCCAGCGGTACCGACAAGGATTTCACCGATTTGCATGCCTGGGCTGAAGCCTATCTGCCCGGTGCGGGGTGGGTGGGTTTGGACCCGACATCGGGTCTGCTTGCCGGTGAGGGCCACATACCACTGGCCTGTGCTGCCATTCCGACGTCTGCAGCGCCTGTCTCGGGCTTTACAGACGTATGCGAAACCACCCTCGACTTTGAAATGACCGTCACGCGAATACATGAGGATCCACGTGTTACAAAACCGTATAACGACAGCCAATGGTCGGCGATTGAGAAGCTCGGCGAGGTAATAGACCAGGAACTCACTGCCGGCGATGTTCGCCTGACCATGGGCGGCGAGCCAACCTTTGTGTCTATTGACGACATGGAGGGCCCGGAGTGGAACATCACTGCACTATCGCCGAAAAAGTTCGAACTCTCCGTAGCATTGCTGCGCAAGTTGAAGCCAAGGTTTTCGCCAGGCGCATTCCTGCATTTCGGGCAGGGAAAATGGTATCCCGGCGAGCCGCTGCCGCGTTGGGCCCTGTCGTGCTATTGGCGTCCGGACGGCGTGCCCGTTTGGACTGACGACAGCCTCATCGCCTACGCACCAGCCAAGACGCCACTTGCAAGAACTGACGCTCGGGCTTTCGCATTTGAACTCGCGTCTCAACTCGGGTTGCATGCGGATTATGCGATGCCCGCCTATGAGAGTGTACTGCGGACTATTCGTGACGAAGCCGAATTGCCTGAAAACGTTGATCCGCTCGACCCAGGTCTCAAATTAGCCCCCGTGCGCAGCAAACTGGTTGAGCAATTATCAGGTGCGATCGGCGAACCCATTGGCTACGTATTGCCGCTTAAAGCAGCCGAGCGCGAGATTGCAGATACGCTAACCGAGTGGGTATCGAGCCTGTGGCCACTCAAGGCGAAGCATTTGTTTGTCGCTGAAGGTGACTCCCCGATCGGCTTTCGCCTGCCATTGAATTCACTACCGGCCATTGCACCAAAAGACGCAGAGGTCATCATCCCGACTGATCCTTTTGCGGAACAAGCTGCATTGTCGAAACAGGCGCACCACAAGGCCGTAAGTAATCCGCCGCTGAAACCTATTCAGCCAAGCCTGCAAAAAGGCGAGTCGGCCAAGGAAATAGTTCGCACCGCCCTGTGTGTGGAAGTACGCGATGGCGTGATGTACACGTTCCTGCCGCCGCTGGCATTGCTGGAAGACTACCTCGCACTCGTTGTCGCCATCGAAGCCACTGCCGCTAAGCTGCATATCCCCGTGCGCATCGAGG
>JANMZU010000106.1:0-3175 GCA_031383585.1 Betaproteobacteria bacterium | reverse complement strand
GCACGCGGACACCTTGATCGTTTATATGCGCACAGCACCCAAGGATCAGGGCTCGCGGGCGATGACGGCATTCATCGTCGAAAAAGGCTTCAAAGGATTTCGAACCGCCCAGAAGCTTGACAAGCTCGGCATGCGCGGCTCGGATACATGCGAGCTGGTATTCGAGGATTGCGAGATTCCAGAGGAGAACGTGCTCGGCGAATTTAACGCCGGCTCACGCGTGCTGATGCGCGGCCTCGATACCGAACGCACGGTGCTTTCCGGTGGCCCCATCGGCATCATGCAGGCGGCGATGGACGTCGTGTTGCCCTACCTCCATGAGCGCAAGCAATTCAACCAGCCGATCGGTACCTTTGGCCTCATGCAAGGCAAGGTTGCAGACATGTATGTGGCGCTGCAAAGTTCGCGCGCCTTCAGCTACAAGGTGGCGACCATGCTGGATCAGGGGCGCGGTCGTGCAGCACGCAAGGATGCGGCGGCGTGCATCTTGTACGCGTCGGAATGCGCAGTGAAAGTGGCGCTGGAAGCGATACAGACGCTCGGCGGCAATGGCTATATCAACGAATATCCGACGGGGCGATTGCTGCGCGATGCGAAGCTCTACGACATCGGTGCGGGAACCAATGAAATTCGCAGGATGCTGATTGGGCGCGAGTTGTTTGGCGAGACGGCCTGATTGCAGCGCATGGGCAATGCGCATAAAATATGTGCATCACTGATATGGAGCAGTCCATGGCCAAACCTTCAAGAGCCAGTTCACCGACATCAATGGTTGCCAGGCAGTCATTGGCAGCCTACGATACCTCGGCTCCAAAACGTCCGACCAATGTTTCGATCAACGAAGATCTCCTCGCAAAAGCGCGCGATCTGGGCGTGAATTTATCGCAGACATTGGAAGATGGCTTGAAGGCTCGCATAGCTGAGGAGCGGCGTAAGCGCTGGCTGGAGGACAACAAAGCTGCGTTTGCCGCGTGCAATGATCACTTTGAAAAATATGGTCTGTGGAGCGACGGCTTCCGCATGTTCTAGCCTGTCAACTATGGCCCAATTCGACGTTTACCGTAATCCCAACCCCAACGGTCGTGCCGCTGCGCCATATGTTGTTGCGTTGCAAAGCGACTTGCTAGACCAGCTTCCCTCGCGCTGGGTGGCGCCGCTCAAGCTGTCGAAAACGATTACCCAGCGCTTGGACGGGTTGATGCCGGAAGTCGAGATTGAAGGAAAAAAATTTACCATTTTTATGTACGAAAGCGGCGCGGTACCCGCTCAGACGTTGGGCAGTAGAATCTCAACATTGGAAGACCGCCGCTTCGAACTTATCCGTGCCATTGACATACTCGTCAGCGGCATTTAACTAGCTCCAGGAGAACCGCCATGTCAGATTCCGTCGTCATCGTCGCAGCAAAACGTACACCCATCGGCAGCATGAATGGGCAACTCCTGCCGTTGTCATCGCCGCAGTTGGCGTCTGTCGCCATCAAAGCGGCAGTCGAACAATCCGGCCTGAAAGTTGAAGACATTACCGAGGCGCTCATCGGCTGCGTACTTCCTGCGGCGCTTGGTCAGGCACCCGCACGGCAAGCGGTACTTGGCGCAGGATTGCTCCAGTCCACTGCCAGCTCCACTGTAAACAAGGTATGCGGTTCGGGCATGAAGACAGTCATGCTGGCGTACGACTCGATCATGGCCGGTTCGGCTAATGTGATGGTCGCTGGCGGTATGGAGAGCATGTCCAACGCGCCGTACTTGCTGCCAAAGGCGCGTCAGGGATTCCGCTACGGCCACGTCAAGGCGCTGGATCACATGGCGTTCGATGGACTTGAGAATGCCTACGACGGCAAGTCGATGGGTATTTTTGCTGATGCCACCGCCGCCAAGTACGGCTTTACCCGCGCTGATCAGGATGCGTTCGCAGCCGAGAGTGTGAAACGCGCGCAAGCTGCTGTTGCCAGCGGTGCGTTCAAAGCTGAGATCGCCGGGGTAACGGTCAAGGGGAAAGCGGGCGACGTGGTGCTCGATACCGATGAGCCACCGGGCCAGTGCAAGCCAGAAAAAATTCCCTCCCTAAAGCCCGCATTCAATAAAGACGGCACTGTCACAGCCGCCAGCTCTTCATCGATTTCCGATGGCGCCGCTGCGCTGATTTTGATGAAAGAATCCGAGGCTAAGGCCAAGGGCATCACGCCGATCGCGCGCATCATGGGCCACGCCTCGAACGCGCATGAGCCGGAATGGTTCACAACCGCCCCAGTCGGCGCAATCGACAAGCTGCACAAGAAACTTGGCTGGGGTCCGGAGAATGTGGACCTCTACGAAATCAATGAAGCGTTTGCTGTCGTGACGATGGCGGCGATGAAAGATTTGAATCTGCCGCATGCCAAAGTGAACGTAAACGGCGGCGCCTGTGCATTGGGCCATCCTATTGGTGCGTCGGGAGCACGACTGATCGTGACCTTGCTGCACGCCTTGAAAGCGCGTGGCGGCAAGCGCGGTATCGCATCGCTGTGTATCGGTGGCGGAGAAGCGACGGCAATCGCTGTCGAGTTGATCTAATAACATAACTCAAGCACTGGCGGGCATTTCCAGGCATTTTTGCCCTGTGAGCCGCGCCAGCGCTTGATTTCACTAGATATCCAAAATGAAATCGGTCCTCATCATAGGTGCCTCGCGCGGTCTCGGTCTGGAGTTCGTACGCCAATATCGGCGCGATGGCTGGCTCACGCTGGGCACCTGTCGCTCGCCTGAACAAGATGCCTTGCTGGCCAATGTCGGCGCGACAGCATTGCGTCTCGACGTGACGGATGAAAACGGCTTTGGCAATCTGTCCAAGGCACTAGACGGCAATAGTATCGACGTCTGCATCTACAATGCCGGGGCCCTGGGTTCGCGCACCCAGGGTGCGGTTCCACCAGGTCAGAATGAGTTTGACCAGGTGATGCACACCAACGTACTGGGTGCGCTGCGCGCCATTCCGGTAGTGGCCCCCAGCCTCGCCAAGTCCGGCGGGACATTTGTGTTTGTGTCCAGCATCATGGGTTCAATCGGTTTGCAGAAATCGGTGTCTGCTGTGCTCTATCGCGCAAGCAAGGCTGCCGTGAATTCAGTCATGAAGACCGCCGCCATCGAATGGGGGCCCAAGGGCGTGACCTGTATGAGCATCCATCCTGGCTGGGTC
>JANMZU010000054.1:0-5279 GCA_031383585.1 Betaproteobacteria bacterium | reverse complement strand
CAAAGGCCTTTGTCACTTCGGGGGCGAGCGTGCTGGTTGTAGGCCGCAATTCTCGGCGCGGGCAGGCAGCGCTGGAGGAGCTGGCAGCGCCAGGCGCGCAGACCTATTTTCTCGCCACCGATGTCGCCGAGCCCGATCAGGTGGAGAGCATGGTTGCAAGCTGCGTCGCGCGCTTCGGCAAGCTGGATTTTGCCATCAACAATGCGGCCGCTGAGTTTCCGCTCGTGTTGACAGCCGACATTCCGCTCAATGCCGTGGATCGCAGCATCGCTGTCGATCTGCGCGGTGCCTGGCTGTGCATGAAATATGAAATTGAGGCCATGCTCAACAGCGGTGGAGGCGCCATCGTGAATGTATCGTCGGTGAACGGGTTTGCCAGTTCAGCCAAAGCCGCGATCTATAGCGCCACCAAGCACGGCATGAATGGCTTGACCAGTGCGGCCGCGCGCGAGTACAGCGCCAAGGGAATTCGTATCAATAGCGTCTGCCCGGGCGCGATCGAAACGCCTCGTAGACAGCGTCGGCTCATCGGCTTGACCGACCAGCAGGTAGAGGCGCACTACGCCGATCTCGCTGACCGGGTTCCGGCCGGACGCGTTGGGCTTGCCCAGGAAGTGGCGGCAGGAATTCTGTGGCTTTGCTCGGACGCTGCCTCGTATGTAGTGGGCCACCACTTGGTAATTGACGGCGGATTGTCAGCTTAGCTGCGGCCGCGCGCAGAATAACTTGCAAGCACTGGCGCGGCGTTCCAGCCATTTGTGCTCGCAATGCCGCGCCAGTGTGTAATCTACGTGCTGAAATGCGCAAATAGCCATCCCGCTTCAATCGCAACGCAGGCAGCAGACTGCCCACCGTCAACTGCAAAAGTTACTGGTTATTTTTTTGTCGCCCGCACCAGTTGCTGCCCATTCTCGCATCGTCTGGTATCTGTAGGCTCGGCCGCGATGGATGCCTTGCTAAGGTCGCTGGCGGGATTTCCTTTACAAGCTTCGGTTGGCGTTTCCGCCCAGTTGCACACCAGGTTATCCCCGGATGTGCTGAGCTTGCTTTTCCAGCAATAGACGGACCGGGCAGATGAAGAGGCGTCTGCCGCGGTGGCCGCAGGCGCCACGGCTGATAGCGACATGGCAATCGAGGCGACGAAGCAAAATAGTTTTTTCATGAGAAAAATTCCTTTCGAGGATAGGGAAGTTGTATGTCAACCGGGGCTGGCAAGGACATCGCGCGCTGTGTTTACAGTCGTATTCCTTAACGCTTAATTGCCGCCAACGTGTTCAATGGTTCCAGAAAACGCCTGCCCGCAAGTATTGATTTTTGACCGCAGTTGACGACTCGCGGTCTAACCCGTCCAAACTGCATCAGATGCAATATTCAGGCACATTCGGACAATAGCGAGTGTGTGGCAGCCCGCGGCGAACGAACATTTAGCGGCTTTGTCCTACATAAATGTCGCAGCGTCTGAGTCAAGCTATTTTGGAAATCTCGTTACCCATCACGCTGGAAGGCATCCTCGCCACCGGCGCTGGGGAAAGGCATCAATCAAATGACAGAGACACACAAAATTAATTTGGTATTACTACCCGGTCTGCTTAACGACGCACGATTGTTCCAGTTTCAGACTGAAGATCTCTCGGACATGGCGCAATCGATCGTTGGCGACCTGACGGCCGCGGATACGATTGCGGAACTGGCCGCTGATGTACTCGTGCACGCACCACACAGATTTGCGCTCGCCGGTTTGTCGATGGGTGGCTACGTTGCGCTGGAAATCATGCGGCAGGCGCCAGACCGGGTGCAGGGCCTGGCGTTGCTGGACACCAGCGCGCGCCCTGACACACCCGAGGCAAAGGTCAATCGATTGAAATTGATGGAACTGGCAGAGAGCAATTTTCAGGTGGTTCTCGACAACCTGATGCCAAAGCTTGTCCATCCTTCGCGCATGATCTACAGCTCAATCGTCGACACCATCTATTCAATGGGACACCGTGTCGGCAAAGATGCATTCATGCAACAGCAGCGCGCCATCATGGGGCGTATCGACAGCCGCCCGCATCTAGGTAAAATTCATTGCCCAACGATGGTGTTGTGTGGCCGCGACGATGTGATCACGCCGGTTGAAATACATGAAGAAATAGCAGAGGCTATTGCTGGCGCCAGCCTGGTTGTCATTGACCAGTGCGCACATCTGTCCGCAATGGGCCAGCCAAAGCAGGTGTCGGAGGCGATGCGGGTTTGGTTGCGCGGAATTGATTCCGCGTAACCAGATCGTTCGCGTCAAATCATCTGTGGACGCTGTACCTTTTCGTAGGCGATCAGCAATTGCTTGTGCATGTTGCTGCCTTGCATATTTGCACCCAACGTATTGAGGCCAAAGAACTGCTGCTCACGGTTGACCAGTGCATAAGCCTGTGCGAGCGTCTTCTCCCCGAACAATAGCTTCAGGCTGGCGTTATAAGGCTTTGCATCTTCCAGCTGAAGAATGTTCGCTATACAGCGATAAACGCGGGCGCGCTCTTCACCGAGCTGTCCGAACTGGCTGATCCATGCGCACCCGTCGAGCGCTGCATCTATGTCGCCGGCTGCAAGCCCAAGCAACGCAATGAGCTCGCCCACACGCAGGTCCACCCACGCGGTACCGGCATCGGCGGCGAGGCCAATGAGCGTGGTGATTGGCAGGTTTTCGGCCAGATCAAGGTCCAGAAGCGTATCGAGCAGTTCGGCGCATTCGTCGCTGGTGAGCTCGGGCAGACGCAGGATCGCAGGGCGCACCAGATTGCCGACGGTGTTGTTCTCCCACTGCAATTCTTCCACCGGATAAATTTCCGACATGCCGGGCACAAATATGCGGCAGGCGTAAACGCCCAAGTGCGTGAAATCGGCAACGTAAATGTCATTGCCACTGGCATGGATGCGCGCCACCGACCAGTCGTAGTCCTCCTGCGTTGTCGTGCCGAAGTTCCAGTCGACGAATTGATAGTCCGGCGTGTCGCGCAGATATTCCCAGCTCACCACACCGCTCGAATCGACGAAGTGAATCTCCAGATTTTGTGCGTCGGCGATTTCATTCATATCGAAACCCGCCGCCGGAAAGTCACCCAACGAATCAAGTGCGCGGCCCTGAAGCAATTCAGTCAGCGCCCGCTCTAGAGCCACTTCAAAGCGAGGATGCGCACCAAAGCTGGCGAAAATGCCCTGGTCTTTGGGATGCAGCATCGTTACGCTCATCACCGGGTACTCGCCACCGAGCGAGGCATCTTTCACAAGAATGCCGAAGCCCGCCGCGCGCAGCCCGCGTATTCCTGCGGCGATACGCGGAAAGCGGTTGATCACCTCCTCGGGTACGTCCGGCAGGCAGATGCCTTCGCGGATAATGCGAAATTTGATGTCGCGCTCGAAAATTTCCGATAGTGCTTGCGTGCGCGCTTCCATCATTGTGTTGCCAGCCGACATGCCGTTGCTTACGTAAATATTGCCGATCACATTTACCGGGAAGAGGGCGGTCGCGCCGTCGCGTAAACGTGTGTAGGGGATTGCGCAAATGCCGCGTGCCGCGTTGCCGGAATTGAGATCGACAAGTTGGTCCGCGCGAACGGCTTTGTCCGGGTTGTAGAAGGCTTGCAACTCGGGATTGAGCAACCCTTTCGGCCAGGCCTTGCCCTTGGCTTTCAACGGAAACCATTGCTCGTTCGGGTAATGCACAAATTTATTGTTGGCGATCTTTTCGCCGAGATAAAAATGCGTCCAGAAATAGTTAGTGCTCAATCGCTCGAAAAATTCTCCGAGTGCGCTGGCGCGAGCTGCCAGCTCAGAGCCACCCTTGCCATTGCTGAAGAGCCGCGTGCAATCGCGATCGGTGACGTGCACTGACCAGATATTTTCGATTTCATTGAGCCAAGAGCGCTCTTCAACATGAAAGCCGATGGCTTCCAGTTTTCCCAGCAGTGTGGCGATGGAGGATTCGAGCGATGCGTCTTTGCTCGGAATGAAGGTTTCTTTCTTGGCCATGGCGAGTCTCTATTTGTGCGAAATAGCGACATGGTACGCAGGGTGCGACGAATTCGCCGTATTTTTTTTGTTATCGAACTCTGTGGGCCCGGAGAAGGCAAAAATTACTAAACGCCAGCACTGGCGCGCTGTTTCGAGCATAAATGGCTGAAACAGCCCGCCGAATGGCGATTTACGAAAATTCTACTTCATCATGCCCCGCGACACATCCATGATCAACCTCGTAGCCAGATACAAGCGCGGCTCGATGGAATCAATGTGTATGTATTCATTGTCATTAGAATGCGCGCCGAAGCTCAACAAGCCAAAGCGTTCAATTACCGGTTTGTTGTTGCCAAGCGCCGCAAATGCCGCGTCTGTACCGCCACCCGCGACGCTCTCAGTGACGTTCAGTGTCTTGCCAAGCTCGGCGTAAATCGTCTGAGCATGTTTGGCAACTGCTGCGGCAGCCGGATTGAATTGCAATGGTGGACGGCGGCGCTCAAAGGTCATATCAACTTTGGTTTCAGGGATGAGTTGTTTGGTAATCGTTTCACGGAGCTTCTTCTCCAACCCTTCATAGTCCGCAATACGGATGACGCGCACATCGGCGGCACCAGTGGCATCAGCAGGAATGACGTTGCGGTTGGTGCCACCGTTGAACATGGTCCAGTTCATCTTGACGCCGGTGGCGGGATCGGAAAAGTCTTTGGTCTGCAGCATTTGATGCGCCAACTCGTAAATCGCGTTGCGGCCACGTTCCGGCGCCGATCCGGCGTGTGACGCTTTGCCGGTGACCTTCAATGTGACGGCGGCGATACCCGCTGTCGCCAGCGAAAGGGTGTCGGAGGAAATCGGCGATCCCTCGTGAGACATCGTGAGGTCGTGTTCTGCGCCGAGCTTGCTAATGACATTGCGGCTACCGGGCGAGCTGATTTCCTCATCGCCGTTGATCAACACGGTAAGTGTGCCGTAGTCGCGAAAATTCATGGCTTTCAACATCGCGACGGTGTGGAGTATCACTGCAATGCCCGCCTTGTCGTCACCGATGCCCAATCCATAGGCTCGGTTGCCGTCGATGCGGAAAGGCTGATTTGCGAGCATGCCCTTCAGGTAGACGGTATCCATGTGCGCAATCAGCATAATGCTTTTGCTGCCGGTGCCTTTGAACGTAGCCTTGACCATGCGGCCGATTTTCGCCGGGGTGTCGTGCATGCGGTAGGCACCGAGATGGTGCGCGCCATCAAATCCCACTGGCCGAGGTTCAGCGGGTTGTTGCGGAAGGACACCACCAA
>JANMZU010000006.1:0-3105 GCA_031383585.1 Betaproteobacteria bacterium | reverse complement strand
TACTACAAAAAAAAATTCGGCCAGGAATTGATTGTCGAATCCAAGCCGGGTGCGGGCGGCGCACTCGCATGGGCGCAGACGAATACGTTTCCGGGCGACGGCTACACGCTGATGAGTACTAATCTTCCACATATCGTGTTGCAGCCGTCTGAGGGGGTGGTGCAATACAAGACCGAAGATATCGCCAACGTATATTTTTATCACTACACGCCTGATGCGATCGTTGTCAGAAACGAGTCTCCGTTCAAATCGTATAAGGATCTGATTGCAGCTGCGAAGGCCAAACCAGAAACCGTGTCCATTGCGGGCTCGGGCACGAATTCAGCGAATCACATGGCGACCGAGCGGCTGAACGCTGCCGCTGGAATCAAGACGAACTATGTGCCATACAAAGGGACGGGCGATCTGGTCGCCTCGTTGCTGGGCGGACATGTGGATATGGCGATGTCATACGTGACGCTGGCGATTTCGCAAAAGACCACTACGCGGATGCTCGCCATCGCCACGGAGAAACGTCATCCACAGTTTCCCGATGTGCCCACGTTCAAGGAGCTGGGTATCGACTGGATCGACGGCGCCTATCGCGGGATTGCGCTGCCGAAATCAGCCTCGCCTGAAATGCGCAAGAAGGTGTCGGACATGTTCAGCGAAATCAACCGCGATCCAGAGTTTCGGCAGCGCATGGCCGATGGCGGGTTCGAGCTAACCGACATCACGTACGACAAAATGCCCGCATTCATGGCTGATCGTACCAAGGTCTATACCGAAGTCGCGAAACGGATGGGCCTGTTAAAGTAACAACGCTCAATCGCAGGAATCCGCAACCCGTCGACGGTCAGTCGACATTGCATTGCCACCGAGCAGTTGCGTTAGCTGGCCGGTAGTATCGACGACCTCGATAGCATTCCTTGGCTTGCGTCCGGGCTAAGCAGCACCAACTGGCCGCAAGAACAGGAGTTAGTCATGTCAGCCGTGTTGATCAGTGAAGTCGGGCCCCGCGACGGTCTGCAAAGCATCAAGCGTGTAATGCCTACCGCAGCCAAACATAGGTGGATACTTGCATTGGCGGCTGCTGGGCTGCGGGAGATCGAGGTTGCGTCGTTCGTTGCGCCGAAGTTGCTGCCGCAGATGGCTGATGCGGCAGAGGTTGTGAGAGAGGCGATGAAAATTCCCGGCATCTCCATACTTGCGCTGGCGCCGAACTTGCGAGGTGTTCAGAATGCCCTCGAGGCCGGTGCGCGGCGCGTCACCATGCCCGTATCGGCATCCGAAGCGCATAGCCAATCGAATATTCGCAAAAGCTGTGTGGAGGCGATTGAAGAAATCGCCAATGTCTGCCGGTTTCGTGACAGTTTGCCGCTCAAACACAGACCGTTCATCGAAGCCAATGTCTCAACTGCATTCGGTTGTACGCTTCAGGGCGATGTTTCCGAGGACTGGGTGATAGAGATTGCGGTTCGACTGGCAAAGGCGGGTGCGGATTCGATCGGGCTTTCTGACACGGTAGGTTACGCCAATCCGGCGCAGGTCAAGCGCATGTTTCTAAGGCTACGAAGCGAACTGGACGAGAAGGCGGGTGCCGCGCATTTGCACAATACCCGCGGCCAGGGATTGGCCAACGTGGTGGCGGCTCTCGAAGCTGGATGCACGACTTTCGACGCCTCTCAAGGCGGCATCGGTGGTTGTCCCTATGCGCCTGGAGCAACCGGCAATGTCGTCACGGAAGATGTCGTCTTTATGCTCGAATCGATGGGCATTGATACCGGTATTGATCTTGAGAAGTTGGTTGCTGCGCGCGCAATCCTGCTAGAGGGACTGCCCGGCGAGGCGATCTACGGCTACCTGCCCAACGTTGGCGTGCATAAAGGATTTCACTACGCGAATCCGGCAAATGGAAACCGTGATCCGGCATTCTCGCTGGCTAGCGAGAGCGCGCACGGCGAGGCGGCATGAACGGCGCTGAACTGCCACTTTCTGGCGTCCGCGTTGTCGAGTTTTCACATATGGTCATGGGCCCCAGCTGCGGGCTGATCCTGGCTGATCTGGGTGCCGAGGTAGTCAAAGTAGAGCCCCCTGGAAAGCCCGGCAAACCCGGCGATCCAACACGCTACCTGACCAATAGCGGTGCCGGTTTTTTTGCGGCCTTCAATCGCAATAAGAAGAGCGTGATTATTGATATGGAGTCTGCAAAAGGTCGGGCTGCGGCAATCGGGCTCGTGGCCGAGGCGGATGTATTCATAGAAAATTTTCGCCCTGGCGGGCTCGCGGCAAAAGGCCTCGGTTTTGAGGCGATGTCTGCGATCAACCCTCGGCTGATCTATTGTTCCCTGAAAGGCTTCTTGCCCGGCCCATATGAGAACCGCACCGCGCTCGATGAGGTCGTGCAGATGCAAAGTGGCCTGGCTTACATGACCGGGCCGGTAGGAAGACCATTGCGAGCGGGCGCGCCAGTCAACGATATGATGGGTGGCATGTTCGGCGCGATCGCCGTTCTCGCTGCGTTGCGCGAGCGCGATCAGACCGGCAAAGGCAAATACGTGCAGAGTGGATTGTTTGAAAATGCCGCGTGGCTGGTGAGTACGCACATGATGCAGTTTGCGCTGACACAGCAGCCGCTGCAGCCGATGTCTGCTGGGAGCCGAGCCTGGGGTGTGTACGATGTTTTCGAATGCGCGGATGGCGTGCAGTTGTTTGTTGGCGTGGTTACCGATCGCCAATGGGAACTTTTTACCGCGGCACTCGGCGAGCCCGAGCTGTTGACTAAAGAACTGGCAACCAACACGCAACGAGCCCAGTCGCGGGCGACACTGATTCCGGTGGTGGCAAAGTTACTCAAAAAGCACAGCGCAGCGGATCTGGAGAGTCTTTGCGAGCTGGCCGGTCTGCCGTTCGCGCGGGTGCAGACTCCAGCGGACCTGTTCTCCGATCCGCATCTGTGCGCGGCGGGCATGACGCCGGTAACGTTGGCGAATGGACTGGAAACGGTGATACCTGCACTGCCAATTAAGTTTGGTGACTGGCGCCCCGGCACACGCACTGCGCTGCCGAGTGCTGGGCAGCATACGGCCGAAGTTCTGGGCGACGGAGATCATTTCGAGCCAGAAT
>JANMZU010000975.1:0-3651 GCA_031383585.1 Betaproteobacteria bacterium | reverse complement strand
GACTATGTAGACCACTGGGTGGAGTTTGCCAACGCAGGGAAGTTCATTGCAGTGGCCCCCGAATTCGGCCGCAAGCATTTTCCGAAAGACGATGATTACAGTCTTGGGCGGTCAACCGTGGAGGCCGATCCCGCAAAATGGGGTTTCGCAGTTCCCGAACATTTGTTCGACGAATTGAAAGCACGCTATGGGTTCACTGCCGACACCTACCGCATGTTCGGCCATTCCGCGGGTGGCCAATTCGTACACCGCATGCATCTGTTTGTCGCAAACCACCGCGCCGATCCCATCATCGCTGCCAACCCCGGTTGGTACACATTGCCAGAGTGGGGTATCGGCAAGACGCCGTACAAATTCCCGCACAACACCATTGGCTCGCGCGTAGACGCCATCCGCGCCAAAGAGGCGCTGAGTTGCCCGTTTCTGCTGCTGCTGGGCAGCAAAGATACCGATCCGAAGGACCCGGTAATGAACAAGGGCGCCGGTGCCAACGAGCAAGGCAGCAATCGTTTCGCACGCGGCGACTATTTCTTTACGGCGTCCATCAATGCCGCCAGGGTGCTGGGTGCGAATTTTGCATGGCAAAAAAAGACAGTTGAAGGCGTTGGACATAGTGGCCCGCGGATGTCAGCGGCTGCAGTTGAATTGATGGCGGATGCCAAATTCGCCGCCGCCGTGGGTCGCCCTTGCGGAAAGTCCGTCAAGCAATGAGCGTTGAACTAATCGTCGACAATACCCAGCCATCGCTGGAAATGGTGCTGCCGGTGGCGAGAATAAAAGGCGAGATGATCACCGATCTGCCCGCCGATCTGTTTATACCGCCGGATGCGCTGTCAGTCATTCTCGATGAGTTCGAAGGGCCGCTGGATCTTCTGCTCTACCTCATACGCAAGCACTCGCTGGATATCCTCAACATTCCGATGGCGGATCTCACCCGACAGTACATGGTGTATGTGGAGGCGATGCGCGACAACCAGTTTGAACTTGCCGCAGAATATTTGTTGATGGCGGCGGTGCTGATCGAAATCAAATCGCGCATGCTGCTGCCGCGTCCCAAACGAGACGACGAAGCGGAGCCGGATGATCCTCGTGCCGAGCTGGTGCGGCGGTTGATGGAGTACGAACAGATTAAGGCAGCCTCGCAGGCGCTCGATCAATTGCCGCGCAAGGATCGGGATTTCGTCATTGTCGATGTACTTGTCGAACAAAGCCTGGTCGCCAGAGTGCCTACAGTGCTGGCGCTCGACTTGACTGAAGCATGGCGCGCCATTCTCAACCGCGCCAAGGCCACCAGAAAGCACAGTGTTTCGCGCGAGGAGTTATCGGTGCGTTCGCACATGTCGCGCATCCTTCGCTTGCTGGGTGGCAACGGCTTTGTTCGATTCGACGAGCTATTTCAACCAGAAGAAGGCGTGTCGGTTGTGGTGGTGAGTTTTCTTGCGGTTCTAGAGTTGGCACGTGAGTCCCTGATCAATATCAGCCAGACCGCGCCTTTTGAACCTATCTACGTGAAGTTGCGGGAAGCTGAGCCACCATTGCTCGAACTTCCCGCTGAAAGTGATGAACAGCAGGCGCAATGACAATGTCTAACCCACATGCAGATATGAATCACCTGCCCACTGAGTCAGTGGATCAGTTTACCTCTCCGGTTGTAGAAGAGGTGGTTTCAGAGGTGGCAATACAAGAAGCCGCAGATGTAGTTACGCCCGCCAGTTTTCAGCCAGTTCCCGGTATTGAAATCGTTGAAGCGCGGCGCGCGCTCGAAGCCGCCTTGATGGCGGCGTCAGAGCCGATGGCGATCAACGAATTGAAGCGCTTGTTCGACGGTGAATTGAACGGTGACACGTTACGCAATCTGCTTGATGAACTCCGTCATGAGTGGGCTGGGCGCAGTGTGGAATTGGCGCTAGTGGCAAGCGGGTACCGCTTCCGCGTGAAGCCGGAATACCAGAAATATCTCGACAAGCTGACCAACGATAAGCCGCTGAAATACTCTCGTGCCGTCTTGGAAACTCTGGCGATTATTGCCTACCGCCAGCCGGTTACACGCGCTGATATCGAGGACATTCGCGGCGTACAGGTGTCACCGCATATCCTTAGGACATTGCAAGACCGCGGCTGGATTGACGAGATCGGCCACAAGGAAGTCGTAGGCCGACCGACCCTGTTCGGGACGACGCGACACTTTCTGGACGATCTGAACCTGCGATCGCTTGAAGAATTGCCTCCATTGCATGAGTTACAGGCAACACTGGATATGACACAGGCAGGTGCGGCATTGTTGGCGGGTGGATTCGCCGATCTTGCAAGCGAGGCAGCATCGCCCAGCGAAAATGCGATCGATCCAGAAAACGAAAATTCGGCTCTGCCGAGTCCGGAAGCGAGTGCGCCGGCGGAGCTTGAAGCAGCCCCGCTCGCGCCAACGTCGCTAAATGTTGAAGTTGTAGAGCCGTCCGAACCGGATAGTCTCAATACAGAGGAGCATCGTCATGGTTAAGCGCGTGGTAGTCGGTGTCACAGCACGTGGCTACGTCGATGGCCGTTACATCGGTGAAGAAAAAGACAACAATCGCGGCGGCGACGACCGTGGCCGCCCACGTCGTGGCAAGGCCGGTGCCGGCCCTGCTGGTGGAAAGCGTCGTGCTGCTGGTGGTGACGCCGACAATCTGGGCAACACCATTGGTGGTAAACGTCGTCGCTCAGGCCAGGGCAAGCCGCAGACTCCTGGGCAAGCGCAAGGGCTCGGACAGGCTAAAGGACAGGGGCAAGGAAAAGGAAAAGGACAAGGACAAGGGCGAGGCCGCAATCCGGCCGGCAGAGGACAGGTCGGTGAGACAGGTGTTGCAGGGCAACGCGGCGACGGTTTGCCACGTCCAGCGGGCCAGCGGCGTGGTCCGGGTAGCGGACAGCCATCAGGTCAGGGAGCGGCGCTTGGAAGAAACCAGCGGCGCGGAAAGCGCGGTGCGCTGGATGCCCCGGGCACGCCGGGTTTGCTGGTCGGACCAACTGGGCCCGCGAGCGGCGCTCCGCGCGGGCAGCCACGAAATGCGCTAAGGCCGAATCGCGGTAGCAGCGGCAAGCGCACGCCATTTCGTGCGCCACCGGTCAGTGCATCGCCTTCCGAAGTAACGGATTTTCGGCGCGTCGGCGACGAGGTCAAGTCTGGCCAATTCGCCGAGGCGCTCGCCACCCAGGCAAACGTAAAACGCGAGCGGCTTCACAAGGTGTTGGCGCAATCGGGTCAAGGTTCTCGCCGCGACATGGAGATCATGATTTCTTCGGGCCGGGTAATGGTCAACGGTATCGTTGCAACCACCGGTACACAAGTTTCGCCAGGCGACAACGTCATGGTTGACCAGCGTCCCGTCAAACTGCGGTTTGATGAAGAGCTTCCGCGAATTCTTCTTTACCATAAGCCCGAAGGCGAGATTGTCACCACTAGCGACCCGGGCAATCGAATCACGGTTTTTGACAACCTGCCCAGAGTCGAGAATGGAAAGTGGGTCGCTATCGGTAGGCTCGATATTAATACCTCCGGGCTGTTGATTTTTACGACCAACGGTGAACTCGCCAACCGGCTGATGCATCCTCGCTACGAGGTGGAACGCGAATACGCCGTGCGAATCCTTGGTGAACTGACGGACGAACAAA
>JANMZU010000317.1:0-2998 GCA_031383585.1 Betaproteobacteria bacterium | reverse complement strand
AACATCTTCATCGAGTTATCCATTTGCTGCCCAAGCCCACCGGCGCCGACGAATCCCAGCACCACAGAGGAACGAATCGCGCACTCCCAGCGATAGACGGTATATGAGGTGAGCTCCGCTGCGTTTTGTGGCAACAGGCCGTAGAAGAAGGCTTGCATCCGTGTTGCGCCATTGCGCAGTAGGCTGACGCTGGCGTGGGTTTCACCGCTCTCCAGAATCTCGGCGTAGACCTTGCCGAGCATACCGCCGTAGGTTAGTGCAATCGCAATCACACCTGCCGTCGGCCCCAAGCCAACCACGCGCACAAAGATCAGCGCCCACACCAGTTCGGGGACGCTGCGCAGGATGATGAGGACAATCCGCAGGGTTTGCCGAAACACGAATGGCAACGCAGCCATGCGCCCCGACAATGCAGAAACCGACAGCACGCGAGTCGATAGCAGCGTGAGCGGAATGGCGATCAACAACCCGATCGTGATGCCCGCAGTGGCAATGGCGACCGTCCGCCAGGTCTCCCGTAGCACCAGGAGCATGAATTCACTATTGACGACGGGCGGAAAAAAACTCTTGATAAATGACCACGACGACTTGCGACTCGCTGCATCGAACAACGTCCAGGGTTTGAACTCGGTCGCGACCAGCAACGGCCAGCAGATCACTAGCAACGCCAATCCCCATCCCACACGCGACATCCAGGCGGGATCGCGCAGGCTTGGATGCTTCAACCTCGATTCAATCGGAGAGCTCACCTGAGTCGTCGGCCAGCGCAATTAGCGGCAATGCATCACAACAGTTGCCGCCGCGCGCGCCTCGAGTGCCATCTCGGCGCTCGGCGCAGGACCATTGAGCTCTTCAGGATGCTGGTGATAGAGCGCCCGGAGTAATTCCGACGTGACGGCACTGCTTGGAAGATCGAATTCGAGCACACCGTCTTGCAGGCCAATGATGCGGTCAAAATTCTTCAGTGCCGTTTCCACCTGATGCAGCGTGGCGACCAGCGTAATTCCGCGCGCACGCGCCTCGTCTGTCAGCGTCTTGATGGCCATGTCGGATCGCGACGGATCGAGCGCCGACAACGGCTCGTCAATCAGCCACAGAGAGGCTGGTGAAAGCAGCGCCCTCGCAAGCCCGACTCGCTGACGCTCACCACCTGACAAACGATCAACCCGCTCGAACAGCTTCTCACTCAAGTCGAACCGCTCCAGCGCCGCGTTGGCAGCAGCGATATCAACCGGATAGAACAACGAACGCAGGCTGCGAAAAAAACTCATTGCCGGTAGACGCCCGGCTATTAGCGATGTCACCACCCGCTGCCTCGGCGGCAGCGGCGGCACCTGCGGCGCGAGATAGAGCCGGCCGCGTAGTTGCTGCAGCTTGCTGCGCGAGATCGTCCACGGATCAATGCCATCGAGCGACAAGTTGCCGGCGCGCGGTTTGAGCGCACAGGCAATGGCGTGCAATAGCGTGGTCTTGCCAGCACCAGAGGCACCGATCACCGCGATTTGCTCACCCGCATTGATCTGCAGGGTGAGCTCACGCAGCGCCGCCGGCGCGCCTTTAGCCGCGGCCGGATGACTGGCGCTGAGCCGCTCAGTAACAACCTTCATCGGCATACTGATTCTTTAGCTGCTGCGGCTTTCAATTACAGCAGGCCGGCGCTACGGGCGGCGGCTTCCACGCCGGTATAGTTTTCTGCCTTGGTGGGGATGTAGCGGGTAGCGCGATTGAGCGACAGGATTTCCTTGCCCTCTGGCGTGTTCGGATCGAGGGCGATCAAGGCCTTTTGTACGCGGTCGCGCAGGGCGACTGGCATATCAGCATGTACGGCCCAGTTGTAGTTGAAGTAAGGTGGCGTGGTGTAGAACACATCAACGACTTTGGTATCGACGCGATTTTCTGACACGAATTTCTTCCAGACCGTGATATCGAGTGCAGCAGCCTCTACCTTGCCGCTAACGACTGAGGCGATGGTGGCATCGTGGGCGCCAGAGTATGCGACACGCTTGAAGTCTTTTTCCGGATCGATTTTGGCGGCGAGCAAGAAGCTGCGCGGCATCAGGTGCCCGGACGTGGATGATTGCGAGCCGAATGAAACTTGCTTGCCCTTCAGGTCATCGAGTGTCTTGATGCCTGAATCGGTCTTGGCAATAAATACGGATTGGAATTTCGTGTCTTCCTCGCGCTGAGCGATTGGGACAACCTTATCCATCGAGCGGATTTTGGCTTGCACAAAGGTAAAGCCGCCGAACCAGACCAAGTCCACTTTCTTGCCGACCATGGCTTCCACCGCAGCCGGATAATCGGTGACCGGTGTGAATTCGACCTTCATGCCCAGCTTCTTCTCGAGGTATTGCGCGATAGGTGCGAATTTACGGATTTGTTCAGTTGCCGCTTCTTCAGGGATGGTGGTGACACGAAACGTCGTTTGGGCGGCGGCGGACACAGACAAGGTCAGGGACAACGAACCCAGCAGCAGCGTAGCTAGGGTCATAAAGGATTTCGTGGTGCGGGAGCGGGAAAAACTAATCATGAAAATTCTCCTGGGAATGAAAACAAATCGTAAAAGAGGGAAATTCCGGTCGCGCCAAAGGTTTCAAGCGAAGACAACACAAATTAGACCATAGTGTGAACACCGTGGCGTGAATGAAATTCGGCCAAATTATCGGGTCATCAAATGTCCGGTGATGCCCAGTGCGGATGTCTCCATCCATAATTCCGCATATTTCAGCCTCTCCTGGCCGCCGAGCGCTTTGAAGCCTGCGGGATTTGGTTCCGCAGGCTGCATAATTGACCCTCCCGCGACGTCATTGCGCGCACAACCATGCAAAAACACATCGGCAATTTGGCACGCGGGCTGCGGTCACTGGTAAACAGTTTGGCAATCCTGATTGCTGCTGCCATTTGTTCTGGCGTTGTTTGTGCTCAATCACCGCGATTGCGTCTCGGCGCACCGCAAGTACTTTCCTCGCTGGGAAGCCAGCTATTGGTAAAAATTCCC
>JANMZU010000314.1:0-3044 GCA_031383585.1 Betaproteobacteria bacterium | reverse complement strand
ATGTACTGACCGAGCACGCCTCATTCGGTGAAGAAGGTGCTATTTTCAAAGTGTCTTACCTGTCCAGTTTCCGCGTTCGTGAAGACACGTCCGTGTATCAAATACCGGGCGAGATTTTGCGTAATGTACCGCTGTTGCACTGGAAGCTTTTCGAGAGCTATCAGCGGCGCGTCGCCCGGGTAGTTTACAGTGACGATCCTGCGGCAGTGTTCATCTGGCGAGACACCTTTTCCAGCCAGATTGCTGAAATCGACTTGCGAAATCAGCGCATTGTTCAGTTTGCCAATACAATTCTGGGCAGCCTGTCTGGAATTGCCAACCCGAAGATGCTGACAGAGACTTTTGACGAACTGGTACATTTTGCGCACGATCATTTCGCGGCCGAAGAAAAATTGCTGGCGCTACATGACTATCCCGATGCTAAAACAAGGAGCAAAAAAAATCGGGAACTGGTCGGGCAACTGACTGATTACCAAAAACAGGTGGTGCATGGCACCGCGCCGGACAGGGCCAGCTTTCAGCATTTTTTCGAATCCTGGATGGTAAGGCATATTCTGAAAAACGACCGCAAAGTCGATGCGTTCTTGAGTAGCAAAGGCGTTCACTGACATTTGCGCTGGATTGTGCACGGCGCTACTGCATCTTTGACCATTTCTTTGGAGGCACCCCGTGGGAATGTTTTCAGGTACACGCCCCGTAAACTTGGGCTATGCGGATGGCAAGTTTGCGCCGCCATCGTGGAAACCCAACACGGTTTCCTCCACCGTCGAGCCGATCGACAAACACTATATTGAACCGCTGCCGTTTACCGGGACCGCCACCACAGCGTGGAAGCGACTCCGGGCAATTGTTGCGTCATCAAAAGGCGCCACCATCGTTACTGACGGCGAAACTTATCTCTATGCAGAGTTCAGCTCCGGCCTGCTTGGCTTCGTCGACGATGTTGAGTTTGCGATAGGCGAAAAGGCGGGGACCATACACGCGCGCTCTGGTTCTCGATTGGGTATCGATGACCTTGGTGTGAATCGAAAGCGCATCGAAAGAATTCGCCAAGCAATGCTAAAGGGATAGCAACGCTGTCCTCGCTTGAAAGTGGCGGGCACTGTCCCTCATATCGAAACGAGGAACTGCTGGCTGTGCGTTACGGCAACAACGCCATGCTCACCAACGCCATCGCCACAATCGCGGATTGCCGGTCGGCATTGAAAAACGCTTTTGGAGCTGCTTCTGCGTCGATGATACCGATAACCTTGCCGTCGGCGGCATCAAAAATCGGCACACAGATCTCCGACTGAACCGCGTCGTCGCAAACGTAAAATCCACCACCCTCAGCGGTGTATGAGGCAACATCATCGATCAATTTCGCCTGCCCTGACAAGCCCACCGCACTGTTGGTACTGCCTTTGGCGAATTCAGCGTTCAACGGAAATTCGGCACGGCTGGGTCGTCCGCGATAGGCGAGCTTTACCAGTACTTCATTACCGACAGGATTGACGCGGCGCCGGTAAATTCCCACCCAGTCAGCGCCGGTCAGCATGGTCGCCCGGGTAACCATGATATTGAGCAGCTTCAGTTTGCGGGTATTTTCTTCATTCTCACCGCCAAGAATGCGCGATAGATCATACGGCGCCGGGTCCATCTCGTCTATCAGCGAACACGAACCGTCTTCGGATATTAGTGGTACTTCATACCGATAGAGTGCATCGTTCGATACCTCCATCGGCGTTCCCAGCTGGGCGATGAAATCGTGTATGTTTTTTTCGATCACCAGCGTGTGGTCAGCCAGTGCATCTAGCCCACTGGCAAACAGGTAGCGCTGAATTTGTTCCGCAGCACTCATCCGCCATGTCCCTTTATCAATGCCTGATCGAGATCGTCGATCAGGTCATCGACGTTTTCAATGCCGACCGACATACGCAGCAAGTCAGGCGGTACCGGCGAACCCGCACCCTCCACACTGGCACGATGCTCGATCAAACTCTCCACACCTCCCAGCGAGGTGGCGCGCTTCCAGATTTGCACATTCGCAGCCGTCGCGATCGCGGCCGCCTCTCCAGCCTTGACGCGAATCGACAGCATGCCGCCGAATCCGCCATGCATCTGTCGCGCCGCAATGTCGTGACCGACGAAGCCCGTCAATCCGGGATAGAGGACTTCGGACACCAGCGAGTGATGGCTGAAGAACTCCGCAATACTCTCCGCAGCCTTGCAAGCTGCGTTCACCCGCAGATACAGGGTGCGCATGCCACGCAACAACAGCCACGCTTCGAAAGAACCCATGGTGCCGCCCAGTTGCGCGCGAACGCTTTTCACGCGCGCCCAATACTCGGAATCAGCCTTGGCAATCAACGCACCGGCGATCAGGTCTGAATGACCATTGAGGTACTTTGTAGCCGAGTGCATGACGATATCTGCGCCCAGGGCCAGTGGTTGAGTGAGTACCGGCGATGCGGTGGTCGAATCGACGACCAGCATCGCGCCGCCTGCATGCGTGATTTCCGCCGCCGCCGCGATATCGGTAATGGTCCATAACGGATTGGCCGGTGTCTCAATCCAGACCAGCTTGGTCTTGCCGACGCGCATGCTGCGCTTCAACTCACTCAAGTCCGACATGTCGATGAACTCGACCTGCAGGCCCCACTGCGTCGCAAAATTCATCAGCCAGTTGCGTAGTGACCAATACATGACTTTCGGCGCGATGACGTGGTTGCCGGGCTTCAGTGCGAGAAACGTCGCCGTCGCGGCCGCCATGCCAGAGGAGAATAAAGCCGCGCGCTCGCCCTTCTCCAGCGCGCAAAGAACCGCCTCGGCCTGATCGAAAGCAGGGTTATGGTCGCGGGCATACACGCGACCATTGCGGTATTGATTGTCCTCATCTCGCAGATAAGTACTGGACGTATGTATGGGTGGTGAGATGGCCTTGGTCGCGTCATCGACCCAGCCAAGCGCCTGTGCAGCGACAGTTTCGGGCATCACCCGTTTTGCATCCATGTCAGATCTTCTTGTCGCCTGAGGCGGTTATGTTGATGGGAGGTCGATCGATA
>JANMZU010000932.1:0-3314 GCA_031383585.1 Betaproteobacteria bacterium | reverse complement strand
AGCACCGGCGGCATCGCTCCAGACGCGCCGCCGATGACGATATTCTGCGGGGTAGCAGGCTTAAGAATCACCGTATAGATGACTGCGTAGCCGATGAAGGTTGCTAGTGTCAACCACATGGTGAGTGGATTGACGTATCTATACAAGACGGCCAGGCCGATGCCACCTACAATGCCAGCACCCACCAATATTTGCCAGGTGGTGATTGTTCCTGTGACGGTGGGCCGCGCACGCGTACGTGCCATTTTTCTGTCAATCTGCTGCTCGACTAGGCAATTGAATGCTGCTGCTGCGCCTGCAACGAGCGCGATCCCAACTGTGCTCGTCAGCATCAAGCCAACATCCCAGGCGATCCCTACCGGGTACGCGAGCATCATGCCAATAATTGCGGTAAACACGATCAGCGAATTGACACGTGGCTTGGTCAATTCGAGGAATTGTGCCAGCACGTTTGGCTGTGGATGGGTTACTAGCTGCTGTGACATCTCGGGATTCAATTTCGCTGAGGTAGGAGTCGCAAATTTATTAACATTAACTGCGCGAATAAAATAGCCGCCATTCCGTTGTGCGCAACAGCAATCACAATCGGCAAACTAAGCCACACGTTAGATACGCCGAGTGAAATTTGCAGTGCGACTAGCCCCATCAGCATCTTCGCGGCGTTTCGGCCGCTTTTTAGCTTGAGGAGTGATAGCGCAAAGCTTCCTACAATCAACACCACAATTACTGCTCCCAAACGATGCGTCCACTGGATGGCACGCAAGGCTTCCAGTTTCAGCAACTCGCCGTCTGGCCCCATACCCAACGGCCGGATAATGTGGAACGCGTTGGTAAATTCCATCGCTGGGACAATCTCGCCATTGCAAAGCGGGAAATCTGTACAAGCGAGTGCCGCGTAGTTTGTACTCACCCAACCGCCCAACATTATTTGCAGCAAGATTGCTACCAAGGCTACAAGACCGTGGATTCGTAACACTCCATTAGAGATTATACCTTTCGCCCACGAAGGTGCTGACACGCTTCTCGCGAACTGGCGCCAGTACAACCACACCAATAGCGAGAGTATTGCGACGCCCCCGAGCAAGTGTGATGTGACGATGGCGGGCTTCAAAAGCATCGTAACTGTCCATGCGCCTAATGCTGCCTGAAACACGACAGCCAGGGCAATGATGCTCGCAAGCGCTGGCGACTGATCCCATGCACGTCTATTGCGCCAAGCTGCAAAGCTGATTGCAGCAATCAGCGCACCAACAACCATCGCGAGATAGCGATGCGCCATTTCTTTCCAAGCCTTGGCCATCGTGACTGGCCCACCTGGCTGATTCGCTTCGGCCGCTCGAATATCGTCTGCGGAGTGATGCGGCGTAAAGTTGCCGTAACACCCCGGCCAGTCTGGGCATCCCAGTCCTGCATCTGACAATCGCACAAACGCACCGAGTATTACCAGGAAGAATGTCATGGCGATCGTGATGGCAACGAGCCTACGATAGCGCAACTTGTCGCGTCCCACCCAAAGAAATGCGGCCAGCATGATCGCAAGCACGATCATGCCTATAACCGTGTGTTCTACCAAACTCATCTTCATTTACTCTTGCGCCTTTTGCACACTTGCGTTAGCCAATCTGAGATGCCTTTAGTACCCGCCTTAGATCTTTGGAAATCAACTTTGCGTCAGCGTCTGCCGCATATCGCATGAAGATGTTCCCCAACGGGTCAACCGCAAAAATTTCGGCGCGGCTGCCGCTTTCGCCCTGAAGAGAGGGTGGTAATTTCGCCAGCCAAGGGAGAGATTTGGCTTTTACCCATACTGTTCCTTGATAGCGTTTCTTGACTAGCTCTGCCGGCATCTCGTCGTCGTCGATAAGTACGACACGCACCACTCGGTCAAGTTCGCGCCCGACAATCAGCCGTGACTGGCGCATCGCCAATAGTTTTTGTTCGCAAACTGCCTCGCATGCGCCGCCATCGCGTGTCACAAGTAGCCATTTCCCGCGCAGACCTTGTTCGATCACGTACTTTGGGGCATCGCCACTCTCGGCGACCGTTAGCGGTAGCTGAGGTAAATTCACTACTGGCGAAATAAACTCTCCGTAATTGCTGGTCTTGGTGGGCGGGAGCAAGTAGAACGCAATGAACGACGCGAGCGTGGGCAGCGCAAACACGACCATCATCAACACTAGTTTAGTTCGAGGGCTCATTCGCTATTTCCACCGATTGATTGTGGCCCGTTCGATTCCAGGCGCACCCGTTTAATGTTTAGCACCAACCAGATTACGACCACAGTTGCCGCCAGTGAGTACCAAGTCAGCATGTACTCAACATGTTTTTCTGCGCGGGCGTCAGGGCGCTCGCTGACTGGCCTCAATGGAGCAGTAGTATCTTTCTGGAGTAACATCAATGGCATTACGCTGCGTCCTGTTTCTCGAGCGTACCGCTCTACGGTCAGGTTTTGCCATACGTTACCCTGAATCGTGTTTTTGGACAGTTCCAGGAATCTTGCGCTAGGGAGAGTCAATACTCCCTCTACTGTTACCTCTCCCGGAGGAACCGCAATGTTCGGCGGCCGTGGATAGTTTGCTGTACGCGCTACCCAGCCGCGATTCACCAATACTTGCCAATTTGTGCCAGCAAGCTTCAAGGGAGTGATAACGTAAAATCCGACCGCGTCACTCTCAAACTTGTTGTCGATATAAATTTGGCCGCTAAAGTCCCACTCTCCGCGCGCGACGGCACTCGAGTACCTCAGCAACTCTGGGCCGCTGGTGCTCGAAGAAAGTTGTACCGGCGTCGCAAGCGCCCGAACATTGAGTTCGCCTTGCAGTGCTCGCTTCTCCGCGGCCCGTCCCTGTTGCCAATGTCCGAGATAAAATGTCAGACAAAACGCAAATAGCGCGGCGATCGTCGGCACAACGGCGGGCGAGAAGAAAATTTTGAGTGGATTGAATGACATTCGGAAATACAGACTACCAAGTCGAGGGCATTGGAGCTACATTACTGTCTTCGTAGGACAGCGCTAATTGCAGAAAATTCGAGGCTATGTGAAGTAATGAAGACTTTGGTTGTAGTGATGTTGTTGCTAGTCGTCAGCAGCCTGTTTGGCGCGCTTTACTTCATGTATCGCGACAAAGGCAATTCAAAACGTATGGTAACTGCGCTGACGTTTCGAATTGTGCTTTCGGTGTCCATCTTCTTTATCCTGGTCGGTAGCTATTATTTCGGCCTGATACCGCAGAAGTAACAGCAGTTCAAGCGAAATTGAAAATCATCCATCACTCATGACCGGCAAAAAAAAGCCGCACAGTGTGCGGCTTTTT
>JANMZU010000309.1:0-3121 GCA_031383585.1 Betaproteobacteria bacterium | reverse complement strand
CATTTGTTCGATGACATTCGGCTCGTCATCTGCGATTTGCACTTGGAGCCTGCATCCGCCTTGTCGAACAATGGGCAGCAATACCACTTGATTGCTGCACAGCTTGTCGCGATGAAGCTAAAGAAATTTACGCCCTATGCGTTAATTTTGTGGACTAGCTTCCCGGCCGAGTGTGAAGCGCTAAAACAACTGCTCGCGGCTCGCTTACCCATCGACAACAGACCAATGGTTATTGTTGCACTCGACAAATCAAAGTATGGTTTTGGAGTTGGTTCTAGCGCGACCAACGACTGCAATCTATGGGAAGATTTGCGAGCCAAGATAAGCGAATCTAGGGGACTCAACGCACTACTTCAATGGGAAGGAGAGGTTCATGCCGCAGGCGGAAACACAGTTTGCAAGCTAGTGGAGATTTGCCGTAGTCGGGCGGAGAAGAATCAACTCTCGCTTGATGATCAAGTTGACTGGTTGCTTAGTTTGATCGCGGTGGAAGCGACAAGCGTTAGAACAGCGAGTGCGCATCCGCGCCAAGCGGTTTTTGAAGGCTTACATGCATTGCTGCTTGACGAATTGCAGCACGTCGAAACAACGATAGAAACTCGATCAACATGGGCGTCGGCCCTGACAAAGCGCACGCAGAAGAGAGCGAAGTTCAAGTTGAAGCTTGACGAGGCCGCAAAACTCAATGACGCCTTGCTGATTTCCCTTACTCCCTCCACAGGCGCAACTCGTGGAGCAGTACTCAACTGCTGGCTTGACGACGCGGGCTTCAAAGGCGCATTTGGATTGATACCCACAGAGGCGCTCGAAAAGATGGGGGTCGCGACTACCGAAGCACCGTTGAATGTCACATGGCGTTTTTTGCAACTCGAAGGCGATTGTGATGCGGTTCAAAACAAACCCGGTGTCGTTCCATTTGTTCTCGTGGCGGAATTGGGGCATGACGTCAAGTTGCGTACGCCGCCTCCGCAATCTGTAGTGGAGACGCCCCTATTTTCTACGGTCACAGGCAACAAGAAGTTGCTGGTTTCGTTCCGATTTTTCGTCACGCTCGCCAAGGTGGTTGCGGAAGAACGCGCAGCGCAATATCGATTACGCGAACCGTTAGTGAATTGGCTTGCAACTCAGTGGGCCGCTTATCTCAATAGGCCCGGCTACGTATCGTTTCAAGCCGACTCTGAGTAGGTTAGCTAAATGTCGAGAGTAGTCGCTTGCTTCGATTCCGCTAGCAATGCGACATGTCACTGGGTCGTGCAGCACGCTGCCATGTCATAGCTTGAGAAGTGAAGCGACTTGGGAGGCGATTTGGTGCGCTAGAAGAGCTGGAACCGCATTTCCAACCTGATGGTATTGCTGAGTTCGATTGCCCTGGAAAAAATAGTTGTCTGGAAAGCTTTGTAGGCGCGCTGCTTCGCGCACCGTGAGGCTCCGACATTGGGATGGATCGGGATGAATGAAGTAGTGCCCGTCCTTTGCGATATGGCTGGTAACTGTTGTGCTGGGTGCATCGTACCGTTGAACACGGAAGCGATCCGCGAACTTGCCTGAGCGCCAGTTTTCATGTTCCGGTGCGAGTCCCCGCAGCATGAAATCGGCATGACCCTTTGGTGATCGACCGCGTATTTCGGAAAAGACAGCGGCATAGAAATATCGCCCGAGGTCGCTCGCCATATGCGAGCGTGCTTCGTGGTTAAGCCAGACGTCGAGTCTGTCGTCGCGCACCCAGTCTTGGTAAGCTGAAGCCGTGCGGCGAGCGCGGCGCTTTTCGAATCGCAATCCGCCAGTTGTGTTTTCTGCCGTAAGGGATCGAACGCACTCAGATAGTGCTGCGTCCAATTCCCCTAAGCCCTGTCGTCTGGCGTCCGCGCCAAAAATGGCAACTGCATTCGCAATCGTCTGGTGCCAAATCGACAGCTCGTCTCCTTTGCTAAGCCTGCTTCGAAGGGACGGCAACCGCGCGATCGCGTCCCTTACCGTGAGCGAATCACCCTTGTCGAGCAAGGGTGGTGCGCCAAGGCCTAGGTCTGCTCGTATTCCGACCAAAATTACTCGATGTCGCGCCTGTGGCACCCCGTAACGCTCCGCTCTCACAATGAAATCGTGAGCATCAAATTTAGTTTGATCCATGCCGGCCTCAAAGTAACTAGGCACCACAAGCGAATGGATTCGATATTCGCGACGATCAGCCACCCGTAGTCTGCCCGCCGCCATGCCAGGATTGCTCAAATCATTCAAGATATCGTGAAATACCCTGCGCCCGCCGACTTGCGCAGACAGAATGCCCTTTACGTTTTCCATTACAAAAACGGCAGGCTTCGTTTTGTCGAGAATCCGCAAATACTCTTTATAGAGAAAGTGGCGATCATCTTTTTCCGCGACATATCCCAGCGTCCCTTTGTTTTTGGCACGCCCGACAATTGAATAGGCTTGGCAAGGAGGGCCGCCAATAACAACTGTCCTGTCCGGATTCAATCGTTTCGTGTCGAGGATTTGGCCAAGGGTCTTGTTGTCACGATCATTGCCAAGTTCAAGCTGAACAGCCTCGGTCGCTGCTTTTTTCCATAACTTTTCACACGCATCGCGTGGGTGCTTTGCGTCCGCACTATTGCAGAAGTCGTAGTAGGCACGTTCGGCCGTTACATCACCTTTTGCGTGACGGAAAAAACTTCGTAGCGTTAACGTCTGATGCGCGCTAGCCTCCATCTCGACGGAAACCGCGATCTTGAATTTCCGCCCTTCCTCGAGCGATGCAAATCCCTCTCCGAGTCCTCCCGGCCCCGCGAAAAGGTCAATTACGTCAATAGTCATACACGTTGTTTCTCTGCAGTCGTCCGGGTTTTCGGTGCGGTGGGCGCACTCAGTTCGAGCGTTGATGATTGAGCGGGATCGCGAATCCACGTGGCCAGGCGATCAAGCAGGTGAGGCAAGTCTTCCCGTGCGCGCGCCTCGCGCGTCGCGCACTCCCAAACTACGGCCACCCGCCAGCCGTCAGCAGCGAGCAAGTGCTTAACCTCTTGGTCCCGACGTTTGTTTGCTTCAAGTTTCACTTTCCAGAACTCAATGTTGGATGAAGGGATTTTCGACAACGCACAGCCATGCCAATGCCAGAAGCAGCCGTGCA
>JANMZU010000879.1:0-10396 GCA_031383585.1 Betaproteobacteria bacterium | reverse complement strand
CCGAAAAGCAGAGCCCTGCGGCTCTGCGAAGGGAGACCGGGGTTTCGCGTTTCAAACTGCTTTGAAACGTGCAGGTCGAGCGGGTTGCGCTCCGTCCCAACCCAGACTCGAAAGGCATCCGATGCAGCGGATGCCGGGGGTGAGCAAGGGGTTTCGCAGAGCAAAAAGTTTTGCTCTGCGCCTTGCGAACCGTCTGTCCTCCGGGCAGATGCGCGCGCGCAGCGAAGTGTGACCGAGTCCATCGTGCACACGAGCAAAGCGAGTCAAATCAGCGCTTTTGGTGCAAAAAACAGCAAACTCCCTATTTGGCGAGCCTCCCCAAGGCTTTTCGCCTCGCGAGGCCCGCCAAATGGCGATCTACCTTATTTACCAAAAACAAGCCTCACGCCACGCCCAGCCCCACCACCTGCGCCGCCCCCTTCCTCTCACGCAACGCCGCATACCATCTCTCCACATGCGGATGCGACTCACGCGCCAGCGGCAGCTTGAACCAGCGATCCACCGAGCAACCCAACGGGATATCACCCATCGTAAACCGTGATCCCGCGACGTAGTCACGTGCCGCCAAATGCGCATTCAGCACGCCAAGCTTCTTCTCGGTCTCGATGCGGGCGTTTTCGATAACAGTGAGATCACGTTTCTCAGGCGCGGTGCGGATAAGCTGAATAAATGCGGGACCGATGCTCGGATTCAGCGACACCGCCTGCCAGTCCATCCAGCGGTCTGCATCGGCACGTACCGGAATATCAACCGGCCACAGCGAGCCTGCGCCATGTTTGCTGGCGAGATAGCGAACAATGGCATTTGACTCCCACAGTACGAAGCCCGCATCGTCTATCACCGGCACCAGACCATTCGGGTTCATGGCCCGGTATTCGTCGCTGTTGACCAAGCCATATTTGCCGCCAGCGTCCACGCGCTCATAGACAAGGCCCAGCTCGTCGGCGCACCAAACGACTTTTTGTACATTCACCGACGTCAGGCGACCCCAAATTTTCAGCATTCGCTCACTCCCGCGTTGCAAACTCAATTGAGAAAACGATAACTGCCAGTGACACGGGCGACCGCAAAAACCTATAAGTCTTTTGGCACCTTCGGCATGAAGCCCCCACCTTTCAGCAGGCCATAGACCATCCACGCCATAATCAAGCCATAAATAATTCGCGGCACCCAATCGGCCAGTTGCTTGTAGAAATCGTTGATCGCTTCGGTTTCCATCGCGGTGTGGCGCATGAGCATTTCTGGCAGCGCGCCGCTAGCCTCGCCGGTGGCCACAAACTCAATGAGCCTTTGACCGTTATTCTCCTTGGTCAGATAGGGCAGCCCCTTGAGCGCACCGGCCAGCGCGGCACCGCCTTCAATACGCGGCGCAATGGCGGCAAACTCGCTTTTGATGGCGCCGACCTCCACCGTTGCCAGCGCTGCAGGAAGGGCATCCAGCATAGACATGCCCGCCTCCAACATGAGTGCCAACGACTCAAAAAAATCCCGTAAATTGCTACGTACAATCAACGGGCCAATAATCGGTGCACGCAACAGCACTTCCTTTGCCGACTGGCCGCGCGCAGAGCTCCAGTACCAGCGGCAAACAAAAAAGAGCACCGCTAGCAAAACGATCGGCCGCATGGCCTGCACAAAGTAGCCCGCGACGCTGAGTGTGCCGCCGATCAAGCCCGGCAATGGCTGGATGAATAGCGCGAGCAACAGTACCAGAGCGGGCATCATCAGCCGCGATTTCATCGACGCCATTTGCATCGCGCGCTGCGTATAGAAAACCTCCAGGCGGCGATACACACCCGCCGGGCTCCCGGCGTTTAACGCAGCCTTAATGAGGCTGACTTCAAGCGGTGTAAATAGTCCGCTCCGCGCCCCAGCCGTCGCCGGATCGACGCCGCGAGACGTCAATTTCTTTGCGATTTCCAGACGAGCGCGCGCGGCATCGGGGAGTTCAAGCAGCGCGAACGCTTTCGAATACGGCAGACCGGCAATTTCCATTTGCGCAAGATGGGTGAAGAGCTCGGCGCGGATCTGAAACGAAAGAGACTTGGGTGCTGATGTAGACATGGTGGTGACGTCGTTCAGTGGCTGCCAGTCGGAGCCGGCTTTCGCTTGCGACGCCGACCGGCATTGTTTGCAGGGGTCCGCGCCAAGCGCGGCAGCTTGCTTTCGACCGCCGGTGAAGCAGACACAGGCGGTATTGATGCGACCGTACTACCGATGCGCTCGTATTCAGCGATGACCTGCGCGCCAACCAACAGTAATGTAGCGGCAATCTCAAAACTCAGCAGCACGACAATCGCTGTCGTCAACGACCCGTAGACGACGCTGACCTGTGACAGAGTCGTGAAATACCACACCAGTCCGTGCCGAATGATTTCCCACAGTAATCCGGCAGTGGCGCCGCCAATCAGCGCGTGCAGTGCAGAGATTCGCCCGACCGGCATGAAGTAATAGATAGAGGAGATCATCAGAATCTCCAAAACCACGCCAATGACATAGAGCGTCGCGCGCGAAAGCCCGCTGAGCGACCAGCTAAACCCAAACACCAGCACTTTCTCTTGACCAAAGGCGAGCAGATTGGCAAGTACAAAGGTTGCGGCAAAGAGGGAAAGTGCGATAAATGCAATATAGGCGAACGGAAACGCCAGCGAGACCAGAAAGTGGCGTTTCTTCACCTTTATCCGATGCAGAAAAATGACCGAGATCGCACTTTCGAGAACCGAAAACGCGAGCGACGAAAAAAACAGCATGGTTCCGAGCAGCACCCAGCCTAAAGCCGCACGGTGCTCAAGAAACGCTTTGAGTTCCTGTACCAGTGCTGCTGATTGCCCCGGTGCGACCCACTCCAATGCGCGTCGCAGGGTATCGAACAACACCGTCTGTTCAACCACTTGCGACAAACCCATCACCACCAGAATCAGCATTGGCACGATCGACAACAGCGTGTAATACGCCACCGCGCCCGCAAGCAGCAATCCCTGATTGGCGCGAAAGGCCCGAATCACCTGCAGCGCGAAGGCAGCCGGATGCTGGATGATTTGTTTGGCTTCCGGCGTAACCAGGGTAATTGGTGGGATTTCAATCATGGCCATTATCTATTGCTGGTGCGGATCACAGGCCATAAAGGTCTGGAAACGCTCGTCAATGCTAGTGTTTGGCATTTGCACGATACGTATCAATCACGATTTCGCGTCACGGACAGTAACACTAGCACGGCTGTGCCCAGCAGCCATACCGCGCCGGACAGCCACGGCAATTGCCCGGCAATCGCGGCATTGCCGGGCAGCACTGTCAATGCCAGCACAATGCGCGCCACCGCCGCCAACGCCATCATCGCGAGTGCTGCCCCTATCCAGCTGCCTTCGCGCCCAGTACGGCCCATCTGCGTCGCGAACGCAATCGCCGACACAAAAACAGCTCCCCAAGCCGCCCCGGCAACCAACTGTAGCGCTATCATCAGCGGCAGCGGCGGCGCAGTGCCACACACGACGAGCGCGATGCCACCTGTGAGGCCAGCGATCCAGAGCACCTTGCCTGCAGCGTCCGGCGCACTGCTCTTGGACAGCCAGGCCGACACTGGAAACATGGCGATGCTGAAGCCGCCCCAGAACAGTGGCATCAACCACTCAAGCGGCACACCGGCAGCGACGCGGGAAAAGAGCTTTGCGGAGTTGACGGCCGAGTGAATCTGGACACCGAACGCGAAGAGCGCAACGGCAAAAAGCAGCGGCAGTGCAGTCGCGTAGCCACCGCGAGCTGCGGACTCGATTTGCGGGTGGGCTGGCAGGTGGGCTTTCACTAGTTGGCCGCGCAGGGCAAACATCGCCATGGCCAATGCCACACTTGCGATCAAGAACGGCAAGAAAGGGTCACGATTCTTAAGCACTACCGTCAGATATGGTGCCAGCGCACCGGCCAGGCCGAGACCAAACAGGTATGCCGCAATAGGCGAATTAAGGCTTGCAGGCTGCTGTGGTGTGGCGCATTTGGCCAGCAACACCAGCGGCGGCACGCGCAGCACGGATGAGCAGATCACCCACACGAACAAAGCGGGCATCAGCAACACGGGCATGGATTGCGCCGTGAATGGCAAAAGCACGAACACGGCGCATGCAGCCATGACCAACACCGTCAGCGAATTGCCGACACGAAGCAGCCATTGCTTGCTGCGATCCAGCCAGAGCCCGGTCGCGACGTCGGCCGCCGCAAACAACAATTGATCGGCAATCAAAATCCACGGAAGCCAGGACGCATCGATCCCCGCCTGCTTCAATAGCCCAGGCAGAAAAATAACGTAGACCGTCCAACCGAGTGTAAAGAAGAGTTGGACGAAAGCAAGGCGCCAATTCATGACGGTTTCCAAACGGCAACGTGATGCGTCATGGTCGCATAACCGGGACCGACGCGCTCGGGGCATCAGCGCAATGTGGAAATTCAACATCGCTGGCATTTGAACGTTGCGCAAAGGTCCGCATTTTTCCCGTGCCGTTGGAAAGCGGATTTCCCACGCGAAGGCGCTGCGCTCGAAATAACACACAGTCCTCAAGGACTGGTGCGCCGTTCGGCAGGCTATTGCTTGGGAAGCCGCGCCAATGCTTAATCTACGTTACTCGCCCGCAGGCTGGCACCGCAGGCCCTGCACGAATTTCAGCTACGAAAAGGATGCCGCACCACCACCGTCTCTTCACGATCCGGTCCCGTCGAAACCAGATCGATTGATGTGCCTACCAGTTGTTCGATGCGTTTCAAATAAGTCTGGGCGTTCTTTGGCAGACCATCCCAGTTCTTCACGCCGTAGGTGCTCTCGGTCCAGCCCGGATGGTCTTCAAATACCGGTTCGCAGTGCGCGATGCTGTCGGCGCCATAAGGAAGAATATCGGTTACCCGTCCGTCAATTTTGTAGCCAGTGCAAATGCGCAGGGTTTCCAGACCGTCCAGCACATCCAGCTTGGTAATGCACAGGCCGGAGAGGCCATTGATCTGCGCGGCGCGTTTCAGCGCGGCAGCATCGAACCAGCCGCAACGGCGCGGGCGCCCTGTGACGGAGCCGAATTCATTGCCGCGTTTGCGCAAACGTTCGCCGATATCATTCTCAAGCTCTGTAGGGAAAGGGCCTGAGCCAACACGCGTCGCGTATGCCTTGGTGATGCCCAGCACGTAGTTCAGCGCTTGTGGACCGACGCCAGCGCCGGCCGAAGCCTGCCCTGCCAGACAGTTGCTGGAAGTCACATAAGGATAGGTGCCGTGATCGACGTCGAGCAGCGCCGCTTGCGCACCTTCAAACAGCAGGCTCTTACCTTCTGTCATTAGGCGATTTAAATCCGCTGAAACATCGGCAATCATCGGTTTGAGCCGCTCGCCCATTTTCAACGTGGCATCAAAAACGGCATCGACCGAAACCGTTTCGGCCTTCAAATAATTCTTCAAAACAAAATTGTGATAGTCGAGAACTTCGACGAGCTTTTCGCGGAATCGCTGTGGAAAATAGAGGTCGTGCAAACGGATCGCGCGCCTTGCGACTTTGTCTTCGTAACAGGGTCCGATGCCCCGTCCGGTAGTGCCGAGTTTTTCAACGCCCAGTGCAAGCTCGCGCCCCTGATCGATGGCAACGTGATACGGCAGAATCAGCGGGCAGGCCTCCGAAATGCGCAGGCGGCTCATGACATCGACACCAGCGACGGCGAGCTCGTCAATTTCCTGCAGCAGCGCCTGCGGCGACAGCACCACGCCATTGCCGATATAGCAGGTGACTTGGGGATGCAGAATACCCGAGGGAATCAAGCGCAGGATCGTTTTCTTGCCGTTGACGACCAGCGTATGGCCGGCATTGTGACCGCCCTGAAAACGCACAACAGCCGCGACTTCATCAGTCAGCCAGTCGACAATCTTGCCCTTGCCTTCATCACCCCATTGGGTGCCGATGACGACGACGTTTCTTGCCATGTTGATTCCTTAGATGAAGTGATTCAGATGAGTGGGACGGTCGTCCAGCGGCCGTCGATGAAACTGAGGCGGCGGTCGCAGCCGAGTTCGTGAAGATGCGCGTTGTGTCCGGCCAGATCGGCAATGACAACCTCACCGGATGCGCGCAATCTCGCAATTTCCGTGCGGGCGGCGAGGTCGGGAGTCATCGGTGCCAAAATCGCGCCGCTAACTGGTTCGTCTGCGACCAACGGCAGGATGGCTTTCAGGTCCATGCTGAATCCGGTCGCCGGGCGGGCGCGTCCGAACGCCTTGCCAACTTCATCGTAGCGACCGCCACGTGCGACGGCATCGGATGCGCCGCGCGCGAATGCAGCGAAGGTGATACCGCTTTCATAGTTGAATCCGCCCAGTTCACCGAGATCGAAACTGACGGTAATGCCCTGCTGCGCGAAATGTTTTTCGATGGCCAGCAATTGCGAGAGCGCATCGGCGATGATGGGTTGCCTGGGCAGCAATTCGGCTGCGCGAGCCAATGTCGATGCATCGCCATAGAGCATGGGCAGGGCAACAATTGCCTGATAAGACGCGCCGAGTGCAGCCTCCATGGTCTTTAGCGCCGGTAGGTCTTTGGCCTCCGTTGCGATAAAGACCAGCTCAGCGATCTCGGGAGTAACGTTTGCTGCCGCAATGAGACTGCGGAAGATAGCGGGGTGGCCGATGTCCAACTGTAAATCGACCACGCCAAGTGCACGTAAAACGTCAACCATCAACTGCTGAATTTCAATGTCTGCTTCGAGCCCGCCGTGGCCGTACATTTCTGCACCCGCCTGAAATGGCTGGCGGCTCTTGCCCAACCCCGGAGGAAGCGTATGCAACACGCTGCCCGCATAGCAAAGCCGCGTTACGCCCTGCCTATTGAGTAGATGTGCATCGATGCGCGCCACTTGCGGCGTGGTGTCGGCACGAATTCCCATAGTGCGACCGGAAACCTGGTCAACCAATTTGAATGTCGCCAGATCCATGTCGTGGCCGGTGCCAGAAAGAAGCGACTCCACATATTCCAGCAGTGGCGGCATGACCAACTCGAAGCCGTGAGTGGCGAACAGATCGAGTGCGATGCGGCGCAGGCGCTCCAGTTTCTTGGCGTCGGCGGGTAGCAGGTCTTCAATATGTTCGGGCAGCGTCCAGGTTCTCACTTCATGTCACCATATATAAGGTCATTAAACCGATCACGATTGAGGCCAGACCGACAAATCGCAACTGGCCATCGCTTAACTCAATAGCCTTGCGGAATGTCTCGCGCCAGGCACGCGGTGCCACAAAAGGCAGCAGACCTTCGAACACGAGCATCAGGGCAAGCCCCGAGAGCAGGATTTCTTTCACGGACGATGGCGTATTAGAAGTTGTTGTTGCGCCATAACTATGCGGGCGCCAGACGCAAAAACGGCGCTGGTGAACATTTCACCAGCGCCGTTGACGAATTATACGCGAGTTGTTTGGGATCAGCCGCAGTGCTATTTTCCACCTTTGTTCGGATTCTTCAGGTACTTGAAGAAATCCGAACTGGGCTCAAGCACCATGACGTCGCTCTTATTGCGGAAACTGTTGCGATACGCCTCCATGCTGCGATAGAAGGAAAAGAACTCAGGGTTCTTGGTAAACGCCTGCGCATAGATACGTGCCGCACCAGCATCGCCCTCACCTTTGATCTTCTGTGCGTCGCGATAGGCTTCGGCCAAGATGACTTCGCGCTGGCGCTCTGCATCGGCTTTGATCTTGTCTGCGTCACCGGCACCAGTGGAACGAAGTTCATTCGCCACACGTTTGCGCTCCGAATCCATACGCTTATAAACGTCGGCATTGATTTCCTGTGCCAGATCCACACGCTTCAAGCGCACGTCCATCACTTCAATGCCGATGCTGCGCGCATCCACATCGGATTTCGAGCGCAAGTCTTCCATGATCTTGTTGCGTTCGCCGGAAATGACCTCCGAAAGCGTGCGCTTGCTGAATTCGTCACGCAGGTCATTGTTGACCGATTGTGCGAGCCGAATTTCCGCCTTTTGCAGGTCGCCACCGGTAGAAATGAAGAACTGTTTTACATCGACGATGCGGTATTTGACGTACGAATCCACCAGGACGTTGTTTTTTTCCATAGTCTGAATTCGCTCTGCATCCTTGGTATCGAGCGTCTGAATGCGGGTGTCGTACAGGCGAACGGTTTCCAGCATTGGTACCCGGAAATAAAGTCCTGGTTCTTTTTGGATAGCAACCACTTCACCCAGACGAAACTTGATGGCGGCTTGCCGTTGATCCACGGTGTAGGCTGAAAACACCATCGTCATCGCTATCAAAAGCGCGATGGAGGCGATAACGGAGAAGTTCTTTTGCATGATGTATCTCCTTATCGATCACGTGAGCGCGTATCGCGCAAACGGTTGGCTTCGGTGACGATGGGGGCCGTTTCTGCAACGGCGGCGCGCGGTGCTGTGCCACTCTCGGCAGTTGTGCCCGGCGCCATCTGCTGAACAGTCTGCATCAGCTTGTCGAGTGGCAGGTACAACAAGTTGTTGCCACCCTTCTGGTCGACGACGACTTTGGTCGTGCTCTCCATCACCTGCTGCATCATGTCCAAGTAGAGGCGTTCACGCGTCACACCCGGTGCCTTGTCGTATTCTGCAAGCACTTGCACGAAGCGCGATGCGTCACCCTGCGCTCTGGCAATCACACGTTCCTTGTGGCCACTCGCCTCTTCCAACAGACGCGCGGCCGCGCCCTTTGCTCTGGGAAGAATATCATTAGCATAGGATTCGCCTTCATTCTTGAGGCGCTCGCGGTCTTGCTTGGCGCGGACAGCGTCGTCAAAACTATTCTGCACCTGCTCGGGCGGCTGCGCGTTCTGTAAATTCACGATGGATATCTGCACGCCCGTTTTGTAGCGGTCCAGGATCTGTTGCATAAGTAACTTGGTTCGCGCCGCGATGTCGCCACGACCTTCATACAATACAAAATCCATTTTGCTCTTACCGACAATTTCGCGCATCGCGGTCTCGGCGACCTGGCGAACTGCTTCCTTCGGATCCTTATTGTTAAAGAGGAATTCCTCCGGGCTCTTCAGTGTGTACTGAACCGCAAACTGTACGTCAACGATATTCTGGTCCTGCGTCAGCATCAGCGCTTCTTCCTTGACCTTGGTTTTCTGGCTATTACGATGCCCGATCTCAACCGCTTCGACCTGCGAAACGTTGACGATTTCGTTGGTTTCTATCGGGTAAGGCCAACGCCACTGCAGCCCGGCCTGCTTGGTTTGAGAGTACTTGCCCAAACGCAATTCAATGCCGCGCGTACCTTCTTGCACGATATAGAATCCGCTGGCCAGCCAAACCAACGCTGCCAGTGCCAGACCGATTCCGAATACGCCGCCCATCATCGCGGGACTTGGCGCACCAGGACCAGCGGGTCCACCGCCATCGCCGCCGTTATTGCCGGTCTTCTGGCCAAAAAGACTGGAGAGCTTTTGATTGAATTTCCGCAGGATCTCGTCGAGGTCAGGTGGGCCATCGTTCTTGCCGCCGCGCTTGCCCCATTGCGGGTCGTTCATCGACATCTCTGTCGCCGCATCAGCTGCGGAAAACCGATTTGCCATTTTGTATTTCAGCAACGCGAACGGATAAACCACTGCCGCCAGGGGCCACAACAACAAGCTTCGATCAAATGATCGCAACATACTTAGTCCACTCCAAAGTGCGCAACTTCGTCTACTTGCGCTTGGTCTATCAAAACTTCATCGTTTTCCAAAACTGCCAACCCTGAAACATCGCGACCACCGTGAACAGCAGTGGTGACAACACTTGCTGCATATTCACCAATCGCGTCGCGCAACAAGTCCATGCCACTCCCGGTTGCCGCACTCACCCTTAGCTCATCGATTTTACCATCCTCATTGCGCATTATCGTGGCTGGTGGCGCGCCCTCCAACAGATCGATCTTGTTATAGACCATCAATTGCGGAATAGCGTCGGCGCCGATCTCGACCAACACCTTGTTGACTTCGGCAATCTGTTCATCAAGCAAAGGGTTGGCGGCATCCACGACATGCAGCAGTATGTCAGCCTCCACCGCCTCAGTCAGGGTGGCGTGGAACGCGGCTACCAGCCCGTGCGGCAGATTGCGGATGAAGCCCACCGTATCCGACAGCGCCACATTGACCCCAGGCGAAATAAACAAACGGCGCGTGGTGGTATCGAGGGTTGCAAACAACTGGTCGGCAACAAACGCGCCCGAGCGCGTGAGCCGATTGAATAGCGTCGATTTTCCGGCATTGGTATAGCCTACGATCGACACTGAAAAGGTGCCGGCGAGGCGACGCGCAAAGCGCTGGGTGTTGCGCTGGCGTTCGAGCTACTTCAGGCGAACTTTGAGCTTCTTGATGTTGTCGCCAACAAGGCGACTGTCAATCTCGATCTGGGAT
>JANMZU010000300.1:0-3852 GCA_031383585.1 Betaproteobacteria bacterium | reverse complement strand
ACGCCCTGGCAGGGCAAGTAATTCAGGCAGGTAGAAAAAGCCCGCGTCATGCGGGCTTTTTTTTGGCGCGCTTCAAGCCAGCGAGATGCAAATCAGGCAAATCTGCAATCTCAAAATTACGTCGGGGTTTTACCCATCTTTGGCCAGCAATAACGTCAGCGCCGCCGATACCCATTCAAAACCGATCCGCTCCTGCTCAAGTCGTAAATTCAATCCCAGGCGGTTGTCGCGCAAATCGTCATAAAGTGCGCGCTCATCGGCGTTGAGCCGAGGAAGGTCCCGCAGCGTCGGTTTGTCCTCCTTGCCATGCAGTGCCGCGAAATGCATCAGCGTGGCGCGATCCATCAGGAACGATTCCACTTGAGGCAACTGGCTGCGAAGTTGGTCGAGAATTGCAAACCCGTGGGTATCGATGTCACCCCAGTAAAACACGCGGCAACGACGTAACCACGCTGCTTCGCGCAGGGCCTCGAAGCCGTAGCCCGAGCCGAATATGACAATCGCGTCATTACTCTCGGGGAAAGCAAGAAAGTTGATTTCGTTTTCAGTGACAAACACACGCGAAACAGAAGGATTAAGTGCCGAAAAGCTTGCGCCATCAAGTGTGATGTCGTGGGCGAAACTACCCACCATGAATGCAAGCGCCGGATCCAGCACCCGAAAGCGGATACGCTGCGGTTTCTCGCGAAAGCCGTATCGCCGGGCAAATTGTGTCGCGCCGCTAGCTGAGAGATCGATTGCCTCTGCAGGCAAGGCCAGGTCGAGCAACTCCGCAAGGACACCTCGATGCAGGTCGATAAATTTGCTGTGTACCCCAGGGATATCGACTTCACGCAAATACACATCTGCGCGCGTATGACGGCGGCACCAATTTACGATGTCCAACAATCGATCCCACTCCTCAACCAACGCCAATGCCTGTAATGGCCGTTTGATCAGCCACGGTATCAAGGACGGCTCGCGCTGGTTGCAATTCTGCGTAATCGCAGCGAAATGTGTGAATTCGCGCCGTTTGCCGATGATTCCAAGGCATGCATCAAGCGAATCGACCCAAATCTCATCGGGCACCGCATTGTTGCCGTGCACGCGATGGCGAAATTCCCGCATGACGAGCCGAATGTTGGGCATCGTACGCAGGTCACCGATCCAAACGCGGACCGCATCGAAATGCTCTGCCAGTTCACTCGATGTTGGCCGTTTGAATGCCAGGCGCCTCGGATACGCTGAATCTCCAGCGACGTGGCGGGCAAGGAGCTCGCCGCGATCCCACAAGTTTTGTACCTGCGCGTTGATGTCGGCAGGGCGGGTCCAGCGAGTATTGAGACCCGCTTCAGTCTTCATCAGCGTTACGTCGGCGTTCGCTCTCGGCGCGGTATTGCTCAATCGACAAATTGCGTAGCTTTGATGCACGACCGTCTTCGTTATGGACGAAGCCGACGCTGGACACGAAGGGCTCGATGACATGAATCTTTTGCAGCGGAGTTACGATCAGAAGTTGAAGATTGAGTTCGGCAAACAACCGCAGTCCGTATTGTGTCGAATCATCGGAGCCACGCCCGAACGCTTCGTCAATCACCACAAACCGGAAAGTGCGCGAGCGTGCCTCGCCCCATTGCAGACCAAACTGATACGCAAGGCTGGCTGCAAGAATGGTGTACGCAAGTTTCTCTTTCTGGCCGCCTGATTTACCGCCCGAGTCAGAATAGTGTTCATGCTCGCGATTGTCATCGCGCCAGCGCTCGCTGGCGGCAAAGACGAATCCATTACGCACATCCGTGACCTTGACGGTCCAGCGGCGATCCAGCTCTGCCAAACCGACGCGGCCACGGAAACGTTCGATGATAGTTTTGACTTGCAGAAATTTCACTTCCGAATATTGGCTATCGTCGGAACCGGTTAGAGCGCCCTCGGTACAAGCGCGCAGCTCGTTTTGAAAATCGCGAATCTCAGCGTCCGTCGTTGGCACCGCTTCCAGCACTATGAATCGTCCGGCGTTGTAGTCGATTCGCGTAAGCGATTGATTAATGCGAGCAATACGTTCCTTGATCGTTTCGCGTTCGCGCGCCAGTTGTGACTGAAAATTGGCAACTTCGCGAATCGTGTTTTCGTTCAGCAGCTCCTTGAAGCGCTCTTCAAAGCGCGGCAGGTCATCGGCCTGAAGCTTGGCCAGCATGGTCTGGTACTCATGAGAAGCGGCGATAGCCACATCGACCTCCTGCGTATCCAGCGGGTAGGCATTGCAGTACGCGCGCATGGCATCGATGATCTTGTCTTGCAGATGGCGCAGCTTCTTGTCCTCGGCATCGATGTACGCTTGCAGCCATTCGCGCATTTCGCGCTCAATGCTTTCGCAGGATTCCACCGTTAATACTCGCGCGCCAAGGATGTCGGCGCGAATTTTCCCGATGCGGTCAAAATGGCTACGGTGTGTTGCCAGCGACGCGCCGTCGCATAGCGAAAGGGCCTGTGCGCGTAAATCCTCCGCGTTACTTTTCTTTTCTTCGGTCTTCGCGCGTTTTTCCCGCTGCTCCGAACACTGTTGCTCCGTTTCCTTTAGCGTCAAATTCGCATTCACGAGCCGCGCGGCGAGTTGCGTCAACAAATCTGATGCAGATTCAAGCTGCGACTTTTCATCGCCAAGCCGCCCGATTTCAACAGCCATCGACTGCCAATCGAGCTCCGCAAAGTCGGTGTACTCCCCAAGTTTGGACAACGCATCGAGACGCTCGCGGAACGACGCTTGCAGCGCCTGAATCTTGGCGATCAGCGCGCCGATACCAGCCAGACGCGACTCAATTTTTTTCGCGTTTGCCTCCAGTGCCTGAATCTTGGCGGTATTACTCCAGCCGAGTACGTAGCGGCTGCGATCATCGAGCCGGTGGCGGTCGTCCTTCTCGTGCCTTTCGCCGGAGGACTTGATCTGCCCCGCGCGGGTGATGGCACGGACTTCGCGACGAAATTGCTCTGGCGTCGCGCAGCAGGCCACGTCAAAGCGCCGTGCCACTTCCTGTTCCAGCCAGTAGTAAAACGGCGAATCGGGCTGGATCGATAGTTTTCGCGCCAGAGAGTCGCGGTGCAACGGCGGCACTTCGCCGACGGTCTGGTTTTTTTTGGTACGCACACGAAAATAAACCAGCCGCGCTTTCAAATGTGTGTTGTCCACCCACTCCGCAACCGCCTGATAGTGCTCATCGGGTACCAGCAGCGAGAGGCCGAAATTGTGCAGCATCCGCTCCGCAGCGCCCTCCCAGTCGCGCTCGTCATCCCGCACCTGCAGGAGCTCGCCGGCGAAGGGCACTCTGCTGTCAGATAACGCCAGTGCGCGGCACATTGCGGCGCGCATTCGCACCTGCTCGTCCGGAATGTTGCTCTGTCGCCTTCGCAGGCTCGTAATTTCAACAGTCAATTCGTCGTGCTCCTGCTTGCCTTGGCGCATTTGCACGCCCTGTTCAGTCAGGTCGTTTTGAAAGCTTGCTTCGCGCAAGCGCAGCGTCTCGACGGCTGCGGAAAAGCGCTGGTGCTGATCGAGGAACGCGGGCTCGTCGGCTGCGGGTTCTTCGCCAGCAGCACGGGAAAGTGCGGCAAACCGATCGGCTTTGCGTTCGCGCAGCTCGCGAGCTTCCAGCGCCTTGCGGATTTCACTTGCGAGCCGCTCGATCCGGTCACCACCGTTTTCGGCGATGCTGCGTTTGATCTCGTCGGCCTCCGCGCGCTCGCTATCGCGTCGCGATTCGAGCCGCTTGATGGCTGCGTCCTGCCTCTGCCAATGTTGCGCCAAATCCGCAAGGCGCTGGTCGAGCAGCGCCAGTTTCTGGCCGGCAACGTACGGCTTTAGTGCCTCACGGCAGGCGC
>JANMZU010000865.1:0-4946 GCA_031383585.1 Betaproteobacteria bacterium | reverse complement strand
GCTTTGAGCGCACCCTATACCTTCACCGCCACCAACATAGCGCCGGGAAACATCACCGCCACCGCCCGGGCTACCGACAACGACGGGGCCAGCACCACCTCGGCTGGTGTCACCGTCAGCGTCGCGGCCAATCAGGCACCGACTGTTTCGATCACGGCACCGGCCAGTGGTGCAAGCTTTAGCGCACCGACTGACGTCACCGTGACCGCCAGCGCCACCGATGCGGATAGCAGTGTTGCCAAGGTCGAACTGTTTGCCGGCAACACCCTGTTGGCGACATTGACCACCGCCCCCTACACTACGGTCTGGCGAAATCCCTTGCCGGGCAGTTATGTTCTCACCGCCAAGGCCACCGATGATCGCGGTGACACCCGCACCTCGACGACTGTACCGATCACCATCGGCGGCACCGCAGTCTCGATTACCGCCCCAGCCGACAACGCCAGCTTCACCGCCCCGGCGACGTTCGACCTGGCGGTGACGGCCAGGACCAGCAGCGGCACCATCACCAAGCTTGACTTCTACGATGGCACCAACCTGCTCGGCACCATCAACATCGGTGTCGCCGACGCCAGCGCCGCGTTCAATGTACCGGGTGTGGTGGCGGGGAGTCATGTGTATACGGTCAAGGCGACGCACAGTAGCGGTGCTGTGGTCACCAGTGCACCGGTGACGGTGAATGTGCAGGCCGCTGCCAGCATAGCGCTTTCCACTCTGAGCAACTTCTATCTTGCCCCGGCGGCGATTGATCTTTACGCCAATGTCACGCCAGCGGCCAATACGACCATTGCCAAGGTGGAGTTCTTCAACAGTATTAACCTGATCGGCACCATAACGACACCACCTTACAACTTCAGGTGGGCCAATGTGGTAGCAGGCAGCTATGCGGTGACGGCGAAGGTGACAGATAGTCGGGGGCTGGTGGCGACGTCATCAGTCTTGAACCTGACGGTCAGCGATACGGTGGCGGTCCAGATGGCGGCGGGATTGAACGGCAGCACGGTTAATGAGGACGCCATTTATGTGAGTGGTACCGTCAGTGCGCCACCGAATTCGGCGGTCAATGTCAATGGGCAATTGGCGACTCTGACAAGTGGCGGACAGTTCTTTCTGAACGACTTGAATCTCCAACCGGGCGTAAACACGGTCACAGCAACCGTGACCGCGCCGGACGGGCAGACGGCGAATCAGGTGATTTCGGTGACGCGTAGTGCGATAGCTGCGACATTCACTGTCGGCGTGACGCCGAGTGGATTGGCCGCACCTGGGTCACCGTTCATTGCTGATGTCACTATTGAGAATCCGGGCGATACGCCGTTTGCGATAGCGACCGTGCGCTGTGAGGTTCCGGGGGCGGGGCTTGATATTACTCAACTTGGTACGCTCACTTGCACGTATTCGGTGCCAGGGATTTATGAGGTGAGGGTGACGGTGAAGGACGGGTCGGGGGTTACCATTTACTCGGTGGTGAAGCGGGTCCACGTATCTAGTCCAATAGAACAATACCTACTCATCCGAGGCGTATTCAGCGAGGTTGAACAGCGGCTGAGAGCGGGCGATATCGCAGGTGCGACCGGACTTTTTGTAGAAAACAGGCGGGCAGACTACGTAACTTATTTCACATCGCTGGGCGCGAATTTAGCGTCGGTTGCCAGCCAACTCGGCACGATTCGCGGGGCGACGCTAACCGAGAGACACAGTGAATTTACGACTGTTCGCGACACGCCGGATGGACCAACCGCGTTTCCGATTCACATCATTCGCGACGGTGACGGCATCTGGCGAATTGAAAGTATGTAGGCGTGATGAAAATGAAACGATGGATACAAAAAGTCTTGCAATGGTGCGTCGTCGCGTGTGTCGCCGCCAGCTTGAATGCATGCCATGCAGAACAAGGCAGGGTCACTGACGAGGTGACAAGCAAATCAATTGCGGGTGCGCAGATAGTTGTCTATTGGACAGGAAGGATGCTGAACCCAGGCCCGGAACCAAGTTCGCTGTGGTGCTATCGGGTGACGGCTACCACGAGTGACGCAAACGGCAAATTTGATATTCCGGCGTTTTCAGGGAACTTCAATCCTTTCCTTCTTGGTCGTCTTAGACAAGTATCCGTCGTTGCGCGGGGATACCGCAGCACTCCCAAAACCGAATACAAAGAACTTCTGTTTTCAATGAGACCGCTTGCCGACCCAAAGGTCGATCCAGATGGCGCTAGAGAGGACTACGAATACTTAAAACGCAAACCTGGCTCGAGCTGCGGGGATGAAAAATTGTTGCTGGGGTACCTCAAAGTAAGGCATTACAACCTGCAGATGCTCGCCAGCAGCGAAAAGGACAATGAATATCTTCGGGGTGATCTTTTTGGAATTGAGGCTATCGAGTTTGGCGAAACGTTCGCGCGATTAAGCGACAGGGATCGAACTCTGGAATACATAAAATCCAAACAAAGCAAGGATGGTCAAAAATGAATTTCTGCAAACTCGTCATCGCGATTTGTCCATTGTTTGCGCTGGCATCAACTCAAGCGTCGGCGTATGAACTGGCAACCCACGCAAAAATTACCAACGCAGCATATTTCCAATCTAAATTAGGTTCGCCGAGCGGTGGGATGCACCGCGCTTTAGGAATAGATGTTTGGACTTATCCAGCAGCTACTAGCAAATTTCCGTTTCAGGCTGGAATTTACGATTTGTACGCGGACTTACGGGGTAATGAAATTCAGGCTCGAGCCGCAACCAGTTATGAAGGAAAAATTATTAAGGACGCCTTTGGTGATAATGAACGTTTCAAAGTAAACGGCTGGCTAATGCGTGGCGTGATTCGCGAAGATGATTCGAGCAAGTTTGTAAGTGACAAATTCAGAACGCCCAAAGAACCCCTAGACGACCCCTACGGGAACTTCAATCGTTTTTGCAATCACTTTTTTGATCCCCTCCGGACCATACCAGGTTCGTTTCCATTTAGTCGCGGATTGACTTCGTTTTGTTTTAGTCAGTCACCGGTATTCGATAGTCCGCAATGGGCGCTTGGAAGTTTGCGACCGTTTGACCCCGCGCCGACAGAGTACACGACGCGGCGTAACCATTTTTCAGTTCTGGATGCGCGTGAGGCAATGTGGCGTGCGCTGACCTTACGTGATCGTGCGGGAAGCTCAGTCGATGCCTCGAGTGGCGTTTTTGCCGGGTCCTATGTTTTTAACTCGGAACAAATACGAAAAGTGTACTGGGCGACAACCTTTCGCGCGCTCGGTGACGTAATTCACCATGTGCAGGATATGGCACAGCCACAACACACGCGGAACGAAGGGCACGGTTTGTCCAATAGTGGCTTTGAGGAATACATCGACGCCCGTGCAAAGCGTGAAGAAGTATTCACAATTGACAGCCAAACTCTAACCGCAACGACCGGTCAGCTTCCAGACCTGAATTACACTGGCTATCCGTCGCCAAGATTCAACCGCTATAGCGATTACTGGAGCACCCGACCAAACGGTACGGCCTTGGGGATGGCTGATTACAGCAATCGCGGATTTTTTACGCCTGCCAGTAACTTCGCCACCACAAACTATTCGCAGCCAAGCAGCAATATTGCCGATTACACGATCACACGTACAGACGCACCAAATCTTGGATATGCATCAGTTTAGTTGTTCGGGACTGTCAATGACGCTGTACTAAATTCAGGCGATAGGCTGACAATGTCGACCCTAAGCGTGTTGCCAACGACAGGCGTCTTTCGCCCCGTAATGAGTAAACGCAACTACGATGATCGCGTGGCGCTGCTAATTCCTCGCGCGGCTGGCTACTCCGCCGGCCTCATCGACTACTTCTTCCGCGGTCAGATGGAAATCACCCCACCCGACGAAGGCGTCTACTCTCTCGTCGATCACTTTGACTTCAGCGGCGCAGGCAAAACGGCCACAAATGCGGCCGCCGACTTCAAAGGCTTCAAAACCATCAAGCTCAAGCTCCGCAATACGACACCCGACATCGTGGCGTCGGGCAACGGCGGCACGTTCGCACAAGACATGACCAGTGGAAAGCTCGTCGCTGTCCTGAAGTTCTACCGCAACACCGCCTATACCGACGACCTGGCCAATGAACCCGCTACCCGCAGCGCTTACAACGCCAACCGTTCGACCGCCGAAGAAATCGTCGTCAGCACCCGCGTCAAGGACAGCGCCGGTAATCTGTTCACCGGCCCCATCACCACCACCGCCCAGACCCTTATCTTCGAATTCAACCAGGAACTCCCCATCAACGCCACCGACGTCAAGCTCCAAGTCGTCTATCGTGGCCCGCTGGGCAGCGAGGCCGATGCCGTCGTGGTCGAGACCGTGGACATCTCCGAACCCAGCTACTTCACCTACATGAACGCCTCCGACTACATCGGCATCGGCAGCAACATCTACACCCGTTCGCAAATCAACGCCTCGCCGACGCTGCTCTCGCAGGTTCGTCCAAGCGCCTGTGTTGACGCGATGACAAACAAGTTGCGGGAGGGGATTGCTGCCTGCTTTGAGGTGAAGCCGATCAATTTCACCATGACCTTCGGCACCAATAACAATGCCAGCGCCGGAGTCGCAATACCCAATGCAGGCCAATATCATCGCCTGTCGATGCTCACGCCAGCCGGCGGTACGGGCAATATCGGCTTGGCCGGTGCCACCTGCAATGCCGGTGGCTCATTTCAACTGCCCGGACGCACCGTGCAAACCAACTACTTCACGGCAGCCAACGGGACGGTTGAAACGGAAGTCATCGTCGACCCCATGTCGACCCCGCCGGCGCGTGGCGCGCCATTCTGGCGCGGCGTGATCTGCCTGCATGATGGTGACCAAACCGGTTTTGCCAACTTCCCGGTATCTTGGTGGAGTCCGATGAGTACCAATACCGGCGCAAATCTATTTCCGCTGGCGACGCTGAATTTTCGGTTTGGCTCGCCGT
>JANMZU010000864.1:0-5736 GCA_031383585.1 Betaproteobacteria bacterium | reverse complement strand
CCGCAGGAAATGCTTGGCATGCACATGGCTCTTGAAGCTGACCTCGGCATCGACAGCATCAAGCGCGTTGAGATTCTTTCGGCATTGCGCGAGCGCGCGCCGAATCTGCCGGAAGTGAAGGCAACAGAGCTTGCGCTGCTGCGCACGCTTGGTCAAATCGTCGAGCATATGGGCGCGGCCGGAGAACCGGCCGTGCCCGTGTCGAGTATGGCGGCTACATTCAACAATTCTTCGAACGTTGCACGTTTCGCCGTCCGGGAAGTGTCCGCCAGCCCAGTCGGCTTGGCACTCGCGGGAATTCTCTGCGCACAGCGTTTAGTCGTCACCGAAGACGGTACCGGTGTCGCGGCGGCGGTGGTCGCCAGCCTGGCGAAACGCGGCATAAACGCCAGCGTTGTGGCTACAGTTCCAGGCGATGCAGACGCGGTTGTTTTTCTTGGCGGATTACGCGCGGTGAACACGGTCGATGATGCCGTTGCGGTCAATCGAGAAGCTTTCCATGCCAGTCGCATGGTTGCCGCACGCCTGACGCACGAGGGCGGCGCGTTTGTGACCGTACAGGACACCTCCGGCGACTTTGGTCTATCGGGGCGTGACCCGACGCGCGCATTTCTGGGTGGCATCAGCGCGCTGGCGCGGACTGCAGCACTCGAATGGCCTAAGGCAGCGGTCAAAGCCATCGACATTGAGCGGGGCGCGCGGAGCGCAAGCGTGTTGGCGGAGGCAATTGTCAACGAACTTATCGAAGGTGGATCGACGCTGGAAATTGGACTCCACGCTGACGGCCGCCGCACCTCGCTCGCCACGGTGGTGACGGAATCACCGATAGTCGCGACAGACAAGACGGGTAAGGCCGGCGAAATTGACTCAAGTGCCGTTGTTGTCGCCGCCGGCGGAGGGCGCGGCGTTACCGCGGCAGCGCTTATCACGCTGGCGAAAGCCAAGCAGCCGCGTTTCGTGCTGCTCGGACGCACGGCACTCGGCGAGGAACCGCCACAATTGCGGAGCATCAGCGGTGATGCAGGTCTAAAGCACGCGCTATTGCAACGTGCCCTCGCAGAAGGACGCAAACCGACACCGGCCGAGCTAAATACTCTGGTGTCGAACCTGCTCGCGCAACGGGAAATCCGTGCCACCATGGCCGCGCTCAGCGCGGCTGGTTCCGAATCACGCTATATCGCGGTCGACGCTTCCAACCGCCGCGCGCTTGACGCTGCGCTGAAGCCAGTACGCAAGGAATGGGGTCCAATCACCGCTGTCGTACATGGCGCCGGCGTGCTAGCAGATAAGCTCATAGCGGAGAAAACCGACCAGCAGTTTGATCGCGTCTTCGATACCAAGGTCAACGGTCTGCGTTCGCTGCTGGCGGCAACCGCGAAAGACCCGCTGACCGCGCTTTGTCTTTTCTCTTCCGTTGCGGCACGCACCGGAAATCCTGGGCAGTGCGACTACGCGATGGCCAATGAGGTGCTCAACCTCGTCGCCTGTGCCGAGCAGGCGCGACGCGGTGCATCGTGCGCGGTACGGGCAATCGGCTGGGGTCCATGGGAAGGCGGCATGGTCACGCCGAGCCTGAAGAGTCATTTTGAGCAGATGGGTGTTGGGTTGATTCCGCTGGCCGTCGGCGCTCAACGCTTTGTGGATGAACTCGTCGGCAGTAGTGACGATGTCAGCGTCGTGATCGGCAGCTCGAACGGCCTTGGTGCAATCGGAGCAACGGTTAAGCCCAAAGCCACTGCTCAAGTGCGGGTTGATCAATATTCGCATCCACAGCTGGCCGACCACCGCATCGCCGGCACGCCAGTGGTGCCGATGGTCCTTGCGGTCGAGTGGTTCCTGCGCGCAGCGCGGGCCTGTCAGCCGGATCTGGTGTTGTCGACGGTCAAGCAGATCAAAGTTTTGCGCGGCATTAAGTTGGAAGGATTCGCCGACGCCGGCGACTGCTTCACGATCAATGCAAAGCTGATGTCCGCCGATGCGGGTGCCGATATCGGCGTCGAGCTTCGCGGCAAGAACAACACGCTGCACTACAGCGCCGTGGTCGGCATGACCGAGCGCGCGGTTGTTGCACCAGCGCGTGATACGCCGCCGGCGCTAGAAGCGTGGACCAGTGCCAAGGTCTATGATGGCCACGTGCTGTTTCACGGGCCGCGTTTTCAAGTTATCGAGTCGGTTCAGGGTATTTCGCGTGATGGCATCGTCGGCACTCTGTTGGGAACGCAGAAATCAGCCTGGCCCAACGAGGCCTGGCGCAGTGACACGGCGGCGATGGATGGCGGATTGCAACTCGCGCTACTCTGGTCGCTGCATGTACTCGGCGGCGCCGTGCTGCCAATGGCAATGGGCGAATACCGGAGCTATCGCGACGGGCTAGCAGACGGCCCATTGCAATGCGTTGTTCATGGTCGGAAGATTCTCAACGAACGAACGGTCTGTGACATTGATTTTTCAGACGCGAGCGGCCAGATGGTCGCGCAGTTGATTGGGGTCGAGACCGTCCTGCGTCCCGGTGAAACGAAGACCGCTGCCACTCACGCATGAAGCAACCGCCCATGCGGTTTGAGCCGATCGCGATCGTCGGCCAGTCATGTACGCTGCCTGGCGCGCTCTCACCCGCGGCGTTGTGGGAAAACGTGCTGGCTGGTCGTAGCAGTATTTCTCAGGTCCCTGAGGGACGTTGGGGATTGCCACGATCAAGCGTGATGGGTACGGTCACGCAGTCCACCGACCGCACCTGGTCTGATGTTGGCGGCTACGTTTCTGGTTTTGAATTTGACCCCAGTGGTCTGGCTTTATCAGTCGAAGCGCTACAGGAGCTCGACCCTTTGTTTAAGCTCGCCATACAGGGTGTGCGCGAGGCGCTGCGCAATGCTGACGACGGCGGCGAAGGTGCAGGGGTAGCGACAGGACAAGAGACAAGGCAAGAGGCAGGTTGGGCACCGAGAACCGGTTTGGTGCTTGGTAACCTGTCGTTCCCGTCAGCGGCGATGGCGCGTTTTGCGCAAGGCGTATGGCTCGGGTCACAGTCCCTGCCGTCGTCCTTGCCGCTGCCGCACCCGTGGAACCGCTTTAATTCGGGCTTGCCAGCCCATTTGACTGCACGCGCGCTCAGGTTGGGCGGCCGTGCCTTTGCGCTGGATGCGGCATGCGCGTCGTCTCTGTACGCGATCAAGCTGGCCTGTGACAGCTTGCACGACCGCACATCCGACCGGATGATTGCGGGTGCTGTCAATCAGGCTGACGATTTGTTTATCCATGTTGGCTTCTGCGCGCTTTCGGCATTAAGCAAAACCGGTCAAAGCCGACCCTTTCATCGCGATGCGGACGGGCTGGTACCCGCAGAGGGCGCCGGCTTCGTGGTGCTTGAACGCTTGTCGGATGCGCTCGCAGCAGGGCACAAGGTGCTGGGCGTAATACGAGGCGTTGGTTTGTCGAACGACGGGCGCGGGCGCGGATTGTTGGCGCCATCAGAGGAAGGGCAGGAGCGCGCGATGCGCCTCGCTTACCAACAGGCAGAACTCTTACCCTCCGACATCGGCCTGGTGGAATGTCATGCCACCGGCACGCCAGTCGGTGATGCCACCGAACTACGCAGCATGGCCCGCGTTTTTGCCAACTGTTCGGATGTGCCGATTGGTTCGCTAAAGTCAAATCTCGGGCACTTGATCACCGCAGCCGGGGTGGCAGGGCTGATCAAGGTTCTCGCGGCTATGCAGTACAGCAAGAAGCCGCCAACGCTGAATATTGAGCAGCCAAACGACGCACTGGCCGGGACACCGTTTCGGCTGTTGCAGGCTTCTGAACCATGGACCGGCCCGAAGCGCGCCGGGATTAGCGCGTTTGGTTTCGGCGGAAATAATGCGCACTTGATTGTCGAGTCGCTGGAAGAAACGTTGAACGCGCTGGGCGATGTATTTCGTCCCTCGATAGCGCGTCAGCCGGTTACGCCGCATCAATCGCCAGCAAGCGCCGCTGACTCGATCGCCATCGTCGGCGTGGGTGCCCGGGTCGGCCGTGGCAACAGTGTTGGCGACTTCGCACACGCGCTGTTTACCGGCAACGCCTCAGCCGACCCAAGGCAAGTTGTAGACGTAGCACTCAGCGGCCTGCGCTTCCCACCAAACGATCTACAACAGTCACTGGCGCAGCAAACCATGGTGCTCGAAGCCGCGCGGGAAGCGGCATTTGGCGTAAACCTGCCGCGTGACCGCACTGGCGTACTGGTCGGCATGGGTTGCGATGCGGAAGTTGCACGTTACGGCACGCGCTGGCGATTGGCGTCTGAGCAGTCCGATCCGCTGTGGCTGGCGATCGCCCGCGAAGGCATTGTTCCTCTACTGCAATCGTCGGGTGTGGTCGGCACCATGCCTAACATCCCCGCCAACCGCATCAATAGCCAGCTCGACGTGGCCGGTCCGTCTTTCACGGTTTCGGCTGAGGAAGCTTCAGGTATTACTGCGCTGCAGCTTGCCGCGCGCGCACTGCGTGCAGGCGAGATCGACGCTGCGCTGGTTGGTGCGGTTGACCTTTCGCACGAGCCGGTACACGAGGCCGCGCTCTCTACGCTGGGCCTTACGCAACCATCGGCGGACGCGGCAGTGGTGCTGACCCTCAAACGACTAGCGGATGCGCAGCGCGATGGCGATCCCGTGTTCGCCACCCTCGACACCTCGAACGCCATTGCCAGCCTGCGCTTGGGGGATGCGGATTCTGCTGCCGACAGGCTTGACCTTGCGGCAACCTTCGGCAAATCGCACGCGGCCAACGGATTGCTCCATGTCGCAGCGGCAGCGCTCGCGTTGCGGCATGGCGCACTGCCGCGGCCCGACACGATCGCAACCCCGTGGTTCGGCGAGCGTGCCGCTGAAGTTTCTGTCTCGGTATTGGCAGCGGCACCTGCGGTGATTCACTTACGGGGCGCTACCAACGAAACGGTTGCCCCTTGGCTAGCCGATACACCGGCACGATTTCATGTATTTTCAGGCGCGGATCAAACCGCTGCTCTGGCTGCATTACGTTCTGGCCAGGAATCCTCAAATGGTCCTGCACGCATCGTCGTGGTCGCTGCTGGTGCAACCGAATTAGCCACGCGTGGTGCTCTGGCCAAAACTTGGCTCGAAGGTGGCGGTCCCTCTCCTGAAGGCGTGGCGTTTCGGGCGACGCCAATCACTGGGCAAACTGCGTTCGTATTCACTGGTGCTGCAGCGGCCTACTCCGGCATGGGGCGCGAACTTGCACTGGCGTTGCCGAAACAGGTTGCGGCAGTGGCGGCACGTTGCTCTGAGATGAAAGCCGCGACCGACTGGCTGTACGGCACTGGCGACGGCAAACCGACGCACCCGCTCGATCAGTTGTGGGGAACATCCTTTGTCTGCCAGCTGCACGCCGAGATTACGCGACACCTGCTCGGCCTTAAGCCGGACGCGACCATTGGCTATTCTTCCGGCGAGTCGAACGCACTGTTTGCGATGGGCGCCTGGAACGACCTTGGCGAGATGATGAATGCCAGCCGCGCAGGCACAGCCTTCACCAAGGATCTGGTCGGCGATTTTGCGGCGCCGCGCCGTGCGTGGCAGCGTCTGGGCTTGACAGATGCTGCAACTGCAACGTGGGCTAACTATGTGGTCTCAGCACCAGTTGCAGAAGTTCGGGCAGCCCTCGCCGATGAACCGCTGGCCCACCTCACGATCATCAATACCGCCGAGGATTGCGTGATCGGCGGAGAGGCCGCTGCCT
>JANMZU010000842.1:0-6174 GCA_031383585.1 Betaproteobacteria bacterium | reverse complement strand
GGCGGCCCCTTCTCGGCGAATGGCAGCTCTTCAAAATGGCCCACATCCTGCACTTTTATCCGCAATCCCTCGACCGGCTGCGTGGTGAATATCTCGATAATCTGGACGCCCGCCACCGATGGGCCATCGCAAATTGTCGAGATATTCACCACGCAGCCGGTCGAGGGATTGCGGGTAAAAGTGCAGGATGTTGGCCATTTTGAAGAGCTGCCATTCGCCGAGAAGGGGCCGCCAGAACCTGCGCTAAACACCGCTGCCGGCGCCTGCACGGTGGATCAAGCGTGCATGATTGCCAACGATCCAGTGAACGGCAATGCGATCTCGGAGCGCCGCAAATCGGTTGCGCGAATGAGCTATTCCAGCGGCGGCGGCATGTTCACATGTACCGGTACTTTGCTTAATTCCCGAGTCCAACAAAATTTCTTCATCACGGCAAATCACTGTATTGCTACGCAAGCCGAAGCCTCCAGTTTGACAACCCGCTGGTTCTACGAGGCGAGCAGTTGCGGCGGTCCGGTGCGCAGTGACGTCGTCAATTTGAGCGGTGGTGCCCAGCTGGTGTTTACTAATCATTTTGTTGATTCGACTTTGCTCAGACTGAATTCACCCCCGCCGGCAGGGACAGTCTTCGCCGGTTGGAGCACCAGCACACTCCCTGTCAACTCCGAGATTGTCTCGCTCAGTCACCCCAAGGGCGACGTCATGAAGGTGGCGCGTGGAAGTTTATCTGTGGCTGGAAATTCGAATGGGCTGATTCGCCTGCAGGGATACGATCAATCCATGTATGGCATCCTGTTTAGCCAGGGAATTATTGAGTCAGGATCATCCGGCTCTGGCTTGTTCACATTGAATAATGGTTCCCTGCAACTCCGCGGCGTACTTTCAAGTTCGACTGTCCGCAACAGTCCGGCAGGCTTGTCGTGCACCGACACCACGGAAAATGCCAATTACGGGCGCTTCGACTACTTTTATCAGCAGATTGCACCGATTCTCAATGGCACGGCATACCCATCCGACGATAACGCCAATCAACCAGCGGCCTCCATACCCGTCTTGGCATTCGATGTCCCTAAGCCCGCGACGGTGAACTACGGCGGCGACATTGATACCTTTCGCATTGAAGTCACGCAGACGGGAACGCTTTATGTCAAGTCAGTCGGTGGCTACGATTTGATCGGTGGCCTGCTCGATGCCACTGGCAGCGTTTTGGAGAATGCAATAGCCACTGCGACCAATGATGATGCAGACCTAACGACCTACGATTTCGGTATCTCATGGAAAGTGACACCAGGCACCTACTATCTAAACGTGGCTCCATTTGATCCGTCCGATCGAATTCCAGCGGCATACAGTGTGACGGCATCATTTACCAGCGCGACCACCAACTACACTTCGCTGTGGTGGGCCGGGGAAGCTGAGAGCGGCTGGGGAATTAATCTCAACCACCAGGGAAATATAATCTTTGGCACCTTGTTCACCTACGACGCGGGCGCGGGCATCTGGCTCGTCCTGAGTCGTGGCACCCTGCAGCCAGATGGAAGCTATCTGGGCAAACTTTATCGCACGACTGGCCCGGCATTCAATGCCACACCGTTCACGCCGATTACAGCCGCAAATCTCACTGAAGTCGGGTCGATGCGCGTCGCATTTTCGAGTCCCTCAGCTGGCACGCTTACCTACAACGTGGGTGGCCGCAGCGTGACCAAGAGCATTTCAAAGCAGACGTTTGCCGTGCAACCTACTTGCGGCTTTACAGGCACCAACCGTACTTACAACGATAACTATCAGGACCTGTGGTGGAATCCGCGCGAGCCGGGCTGGGGTATAAATTTGACCCATCAAAGCGATGCAATTTTTGCAACCCTGTTTACCTATGACGGCGCCGGAAAGGGCATGTGGCTCACAATGTCCCGTGGTGACCGCATTGCAGGGACACAAAACTTTGCCGGGTCGCTGTACCGGTCGACCGGGCCGAACTTCGATTCGGTGCCGTTCGCGCCGATCACACAGGCCAATCTCACCCAGGTCGGCAATATGCAGCTTGAATTCACCGACGGTAACACTGCCAAGCTGATTTACGATGTAAACGGCGTATCGGTAACGAAAAATATAGAACGGCAGGTATTCGACACATTTAGGTCGGATTGCCAGAAGCCGTAGTTGTGTACCCGCTCCGTTTTTCACGTCAGCGTTAAGGAGCCGTTGTCCAGTCGCTCAGCGGCTTCGGCGGAGAGCTGCGGTGCGGCGCCGCGCTGTTGCGTGGCCGCGTGACCAGCATTGGACAGCGCCCGTGGGTCATTTGGCGGCGACAGAAAGCAAAAGCAGCGGGCGAACAAAAAATCCGGACCTAAATGCCTGAAAGACCGCGCCGATGCTGGGGTTTTGCATTTTTAGCGCGTTGGTTGCCAAATTTGCGGCCACCCTGACAGCGAGCTTGAATAAAAATTACAGCTCTTGCCCCGGCCATTTCACCTCAAATCATCTCAAGTTCGCCTTCCTTCAGCCGATAAATTGACTACAACTCAAGCGGGAGGGCAGCATCGTGTTATCAAATTTGACACCGGGGGCACGTCTGGAGCTGTATATGGCGGGACTTTGTTTTTCGATGTTCGCGGCCATTGCGATCGGCGGCTGGTGGGTCTCCCAGCGGCAGGCCACAGTAGGTGAAAATTTGCCTGTCGCGGATCCGCGCAGCACCCTCGCGTCGATTCGCAATGACTTCCCGCGCGAGCCGACAATGCAGCCGGGCACGGCCAAAGGCGGCGCGGACGGCCCCTACCAGCTAGCGACCTCGCGGTCGTTGTACTAGCGGCGCCCCAGCGTCACCCAAAGGTACTGATGTATGTCTGGTCAAAACGGCTTGAGTTCTGGCTGATCGCCATCGCGGTGCTCGCCATCGGGGCATCGTCTGCGCTCGCCTGGTGGAGCATCCAAGCCGAACGCCAGTCGAGATTGGAAAATTGGCGTGCGGAATCTGTGTACGGGATAGCGAGCGGGACGCAGCCTGAAAGTGTCTCGCGCGACGACGCGCGCTGGCAACTCCAGAGCCGTGAGCGCCATGTCTTCCTGATCGCCGGCACCATGTTATTCCTTGGGATGGTGGCGCTAAGCGGCATGTTCGTACGCCGCTTGCAATATAGCGAAGACCGCTTCCGTAAACTGCTCGACGCTACCGGCAATGCGATCATCGTCGTGCGTGACGAAACCATTGTCGAAACCAACTCGCATGTTGCTGGCATGTTCCAGCCGCCGCAATTGATGTCTATGGTCGGCATGGATATGGCCAAATTCTGCGAACTGTTTTTACCCGATGGAGGGCTCACTGCCCGCGAGGTCCGCCAGCGCCTGGTGCAGGTCCACGGCGGGGAAACATTCAACATTGACGCACGCTTGAGACGCTGCGATGGCAGCTACTTCGACGCTGAGCTCAATATCGCACCGCTCGACCATGATGGCGAACGGCTATTGCTGTCTGTTGTGCGTGACATCAGCGAACGCAAATCCAGTGAAGCGCTGATTCACGCGCTCAATGCCGGGGTCGAAATCCGCGTGGTGGAACGTACTGCGCAATTGACGGCGCTGAACGAGGAACTTGAGTCGTTCTCGGCGTCGATCTCGCACGACTTGCGCGCGCCGCTGCAGCGTATCTCCGGTTTCGCCTCGCTGCTGCTGACCAGCAGCGAGATACTGGGGGAGCAGCCGCAGCGCCAGCTGGGCATTATTGGCCGCGAAGCTTCGCGCATGGCCGAAATGATCGACGACCTGCTGGCGCTGGCGAAACTGGACAGCGTGCCGCTGCGAAAATCGCAGGTGAACCTCGCCGAACTGGTGGAAGACGCGCACGAAAACGTGATCGGCATCAGCGAAGACACAGCCGGACGCGACATCCGCTGGACGATAGATGCGCTGCCCGCCGTGGCCGCCGACCGGCGACTTCTGCAGCAGGTGTTCATCAACCTGCTCGGCAATGCGGTCAAGTACACGCGCGGTACGGCAACTGCCAGCATCGAGGTAGGCGTGGCCACAGAGAACACCGAGAAAGACGAAGTGGTGATCTTCGTGCGCGATAACGGTGCCGGTTTTGACATGGCGCGAGCGAGCAACCTGTTTGGCGTGTTCGAACGGCTACATACCCAGCAGGAGTTTGAAGGCACCGGAGTGGGCCTCGCAAACGTGCGGCGCGTCATTCGCCGTCACGGCGGACGGGTATGGGCCGACGCGAAGCCGAATCAGGGGGCGACGTTTTTTATCGGCCTGCCGGTGGGGCGTTGAGATGAACTTGTTTCAACGTTCACGGGATCAGGGGTCAAGTCCCGCGTCCGATTGCCGATAGATCTACTGTGACCCAGCAGCAACACAACACCGAAGCGTCGACCGATGAATCCCCGGGGAGTAGCTTGAGCCATGAGAACTGAAAGCCTGCGCGCTGTGGATCCCAATCTGCCCGCGCTAGACAAGGAGCGCGAGTTCGCGTTCAGCAACAGCGATTTTGAACGCATCAGCAAGCTAGCACGCCGGTATCTCCCTGTCGGCGCAGAAGCGCGACATGGTCTATAGCCGGGTGGCGCGCCGGGTACGGACGCTGGGCCTGGACAATTTCGACTCCTACCTGTCGCATCTGGACCAGGGTGGCGCCGATGAGTTGCAGGCATTCACCAATTCGCTAACCACCAATCTCACCTCCTTCTTCCGCGAGGGCCATCATTTTCCGATCCTGGCTGACCATGTGGCGGCACTCACGCACCGCCCGATCAAAATCTGGTGCGCTGCGGCCTCCACCGGCGAGGAACCCTATTCATTGGCAATGACCATGGCCGAGGCCTTCGGCACGCTCTCGCCACCGGTGCGCATCCTGGCCAGCGACATCGATACCAACGTGCTGGAGCAGGCGGGTCGCGGCGACTACACGCTGGACCGGGTGGAGAAACTTGAGCCCAAGCGCCTGCAGAAATTCTTCCTGCAAGGCTCTGGCCCCAATGAGGGCCGGGTAAAGATTCGGCAGGAACTGCGCGACCTCGTCACTTTCCGCCAGATCAATTTGCTCGATGCCAACTGGGGCCTGAGCGGCCAGTTCGACGCCATCTTTTGCCGCAATGTGATGATCTATTTTGACAAGCCAACCCAGTCGCGCATCCTCGAGCGATTCGTGCCTCTGATGCGGCCCGATGCACTCCTGTTCGCCGGACACTCCGAGAGTCTGTTCCATGTCAGCCATCTGTTCCAGTTGCGTGGCAAGACCGTGTATCAACGGGTGGGTGGCAACAAGCTGGCCAAACGGATGACGGCATGATCGCCACCCGCTCGAGCAGGCAATCCCCGCCCTCCGGCAGCCGGTCGATGCCGACCGGCGTGGACAGCGAATGCTTCGCCACCAACTTCTACCACGACCGTGCATATGGACTGGACGCCGCCAAGATCCTGCCTGGCGAATATTACGTGACCGAGGACGATATGGTGATCGTCACGGTGCTGGGCTCATGTGTATCGGCCTGCATTCGTGATCCTCAACTCGGCCTGGGCGGGATGAACCATTTCATGTTGCCCGACAACACCCGTGACAACGACGGCAGCGGTCCGCTTTCCGCCGCCGCCCGCTATGGCAGCTATGCGATGGAGCTGCTGATCAATCACCTGATGAAAATGGGCGCGCGCCGCGATCGGCTGGAAGCGAAGGTTTTCGGCGGCGGTAATGTATTGCCCGGCTTCACGCAGATGAATGTCGGCCAGCGCAATGCCGATTTCGTGTTGGAGTTTCTGCATGCCGAACAGATTCGCGTGACCGCGCAGGACTTGGTGGATGTCTTTCCGCGCAAGGTATATTTTTTCCCGGCCACCGGCAAGGTGCTGGTCAAGCGGCTGGCCGGTATGAACAACCACACCATCGTCAAACGCGAAACCGACTACCGTGCGCAATTAGACCGGGCTAACGACGGCGGCGATATCGAATTGTTTTCCTGACCGGAAATCGCCCGGACCTCACCAAAACCGAACAGACCGATAAGCCGGAGGACAAACGTGCTCGCCGCAACAGCCCTGACCGCAAAGAGAATAAAAGTGCTGGTCGTCGACGATTCAGCGTTGATCCGCTCGCTGCTCACAGAGATCATCAATCGCCAGCGTGACATGGTCGTGGTCGGCGCCGCAGCCGATCCGCTGGTGGCGCGCGAGATGATC
>JANMZU010000839.1:0-3520 GCA_031383585.1 Betaproteobacteria bacterium | reverse complement strand
TTCGGACGCGCAGTTTGGCGGCCAGTGCGTGGTGCTTCGAAAGGGCAGCTATCAATCGTTGAGTGGGCTGGGCATGAACGACAAGATATCGTCGGTACGCCCGGTTAACCAGCAGGCTGCCTACCAGAACGAAGCGCCAGCGCCGCTGCCGGCACCGACTTATCAATATTATCAGCGCCCCAATGAGCGTGTTTACGAGGCTCCGGTCACTTCAGTCCGCGCAGTGGTTGGCTCTTCACCTGAGCAACGTTGCTGGATCGAGCGCCAGCAGGTGACCGAACGCAGCGACAATAACGTTGGCGGTGCCGTCGTCGGCGCGCTGATCGGTGGCGTGCTCGGACATCAGGTCGGCGGCGGTCGCGGTCGTGACGTAGCCACCGCAGGCGGTGCCGTTGCCGGTGCCGTGATCGGCAACAATGCCGGTCGCAATAGTGGCAACACTTACGACAAAGACGTGCAGCGCTGCCAAACAGTCGGCAGCACGACTCCCGCCTATTGGGATGTCACCTACAACTACCGCGGCGTAGAGCATCGTATGCAAATGAGCTCGCCTCCCGGCAACACGGTCGCGGTCAATCGCGATGGCGAGCCGCGTCGGTAACTCGGTTTAAACGCTGCGCGGAAATTCCGCGCAGCGTTGTTTTGTGTCAGCAATAGTCTGCAAGCCCCGCAGTCACTCGCGGTAGCTTGCATTTTTTGAACCGGCGCGGAGAGATTATGTGCCAGTTTCCCGCAGCCTGGCGCTGTTGTGCCCCCACCAGAACAAATCGCTGAATTGCACGTCAACCATCGTCCACCGGCGGATCGATCATCCGGGCAGATTTCTGGATCAGATAAAAAAGGAAACACATGAACAAATTTGAGAAATTTTCCAGAGTCGTGCCCTGGTGCATGGCCGTCCTGATGACCGGCCTGATCGCCGGCTGCGGTGGCGGCGGTGGTGACCAGGGGCGCGATCCCATACTAGGCACCGGTGGCATTGCCGTGCCGCCACCCATGGTCACGGGAGTCGCACCAGTCAATGGCGCTACTGGCGTCGCTGTCAACAACACGATCATCAGCCCGGCCTTCAGCAAGGATATGAATCCGGCTTCGATCAACGCTTCAACCGTGTCGCTGGCCTGCCCCGGCGGCACACCCGTCACCGGCGCTGTTACGTACATCGCCGCGAGTCGCGTGGCCTCGTTCGTGGTCAACGGCAACCTGCCGTTCAGCACCACCTGTACAGCCACCATCACCACTGGTGCGGCTGATACCACCGGCTTTACGCTGGTGAATAATTTTGTATGGACGTTCGCCACCGCCAGTGCGCCGGCGCCTGCCGACGTGACCCGGCCACGGGTGGTCGTCACGGTGCCCGCTACCACCATTCCTGGCACGACCAACGGCATCGCCAGCAATACCGCGATCTCTGCCACGTTTAGCGAAGATATCGCACCGGCAACCATCAACGCTGCCAGCTTTACGGTTGGCTGCGCTGCACCCTGCGCCATCCCCGCCGGTAACGTGAGCTATGCAGTCGCTAGCCGCACTGCCGTATTCACCCCCGCTGCGTCGCTTGCTGCAGGCACCATCTATACCGTTACTATCAGCACGGCGGTCACCGATCTTGCCGGTAATGCGCTCGCTGGTAACCAGCTACCGCTGCCCGCTGCGAGCAATTACGTGTGGGCGTTTCTGACCATCGGCCCGATTGCACCGGCGAATATCTCGGTGCTATCGACCAATCCGGTATCTGCTGCCACTGGTGTGTGTCCGGGTGCCGCGATCAATGCGACGTTCAATGTGCCCTCCGGCGCGCGGATGGACCCGACCACAGTCAATGCAGCTACCTTTACGCTAAAGGGGCCAGGACCAACCTTCACGTCAGTTACGCCCTCCTCGGTGGGGCTTGACGTGGTGACGGGACGCGTCGCGACATTCACCCCATTGACCACACTGTCGCCCGGCCTGACCTACACGGCCTTGATAAAAAGCGGACCCAGCGGCGTGCGCGACCTGATCGTTCCCGCCAACGTGATGGTGGCCGATGTCTCCTGGACGTTCACCGTCGGTGCGGCAGTCGGCGCCTGTGCGCCGCCAGCAAACACGCCTGTGGTTGACTTGGGATCGGCTTCCTCTTTCGGTATCTTCGGCGGGTCTGCCGGTGTGACTAATTCCGGCATTCAGACAATAATAAACGGCGATATGGGAACCACAGCGGTCTCGACTGCCGTGACGGGTTTTCACGATGCCGGCCCTGGTTGCACCTATACGGAGACGCCACTCAATATCGGTACCGTCAACGGCAAGATCTACACCGCGGCGCCACCGCCAACCGTTGCGTGCCCGTCTGAAGGCACCGCTGCGACATTTGCAGTTGCCACCCAGGCGCGCGCCGATGCGCTGGCTGCCTATAACTCGTTGGTCGCGAGACCCGGCGGCCCTGATCCGGGCGCAGGCAATCTAGCTAACCTCGTATTGGCACCTGGTGTTTATACGGCAGCGGCGGGCTCGTTCCGGATTCAGGGTGGCAACCTTACCCTGGACGGTCTGGGCAACCCCAATCTGGTCTGGGTATTTCAGATGGCAAGCAGCCTGACGGTTGGTGGTCCAGGTGCCGCGTTTCCGTCCAACATCATCTTGATCAATGGTGCGCAAGCCAAGAATGTGTTCTGGCAGGTCGGCAGTGCGGCGACGATCAACGCGGGCGGCGGCGGCACTATGGTTGGCACCATTATTTCGCAAGCCGGCGCCGCATTTTCGACCGCTGGCAGCGTCACACCGATCACGCTCAATGGCAGAGTGTTGTCGCTGGGGGCTTCAGTAACGATCGCCAACGTATTCGTCAACGTGCCCGCGCCATGATCCCGGCAATGAGCCAACCTGTATCTGGCGGCCGCAAATTGTTGGCCGACCTCATAAGCAACAAATTCTCCTGGAGAGCAACATGAATCGCGCAAAAGCAATGGGGTTGGTTGGTTTGGCTGTATCGTCCGCACTCGCCGGGCCGCTCGCAGTAGCCCAGGAATCCGGCTGGTACGGGGGGCTGAATCTTGGCCAGTCGAGGTCGAAAATCGACGACCCGAGGATTATCAGTGGCCTGCTGGCAGGTGGTTTCAGCTCGGCCACGATCACCGATGACAATCGCGACACCGGAGGGAAGGTTTTTGGCGGCTATCAACTCAATCGCAATTTCGCCATCGAAGGCGGCTATTTTGATTTAGGCAGGTTTGGATTTACCGCCAACACGGTACCCATCGGTTCGCTCACCGGCGACATCAAGATCAAGGGTGTGAATCTCGACATCGTCGGCACGCTGCCGTTGTCCGAAAAGTTTTCCGCATTCGGGCGCGTAGGCATCACCCGCGCAGAAGCGCGCGATACCTTCACCGGGACCGGACTGGTGCGCCTGCTCCGTACCAGCGCCAATCAGCGCGAGACCAATGCCAAATACGGATTGGGCATGCAGTATGCATTCACAGATCGTCTCGGCGTGCGCGCCGAAGTGGAACGCTACCGCATCAATGATGCCGTCGGC
>JANMZU010000837.1:0-2872 GCA_031383585.1 Betaproteobacteria bacterium | reverse complement strand
GATCTGGTTGACGCGTTGCGCCAGCTTGGCGGCGATGTTTCCTATCTGGGCGAGCCAGGATTTCCGCCACTGGACATTCGTTGCCGCAAAAATGTGCCGTGTGACCGGGTACAGGTACGCGGTGATGTCTCAAGCCAGTTTCTGTCAGCGCTGCTACTGGCATTGCCGATACTGACGCGCCAGTCGGGAAGCTCGATGCGGGTTGAGGTCATGGGCGAACTCATCTCGAAACCCTATATTGAAATTACCTTGAACCTGATGGCACGCTTCGGGGTGGATGTCGAACGCGATGGTTGGCAGGCTTTCGTCGTGCCGGAAAGCGCCGCTTATCGATCGCCCTCGGGAAACGTCATCGCTGTGGAAGGCGACGCGTCGAGCGCATCATATTTTCTCGCGGCGGGTGCAATTGCGGGCGGGCCGGTACGTGTACACGGCGTGGGCAGAGGCAGCATTCAAGGCGACATCAGGTTTGTAAATGTGCTTGCGGAGATGGGCGCTGTTGTGTCCATGGGCGAGGACTGGATCGAGGCGTCCGCGCCGCTTACCGGAAAGCTTACAGCTATCAACGCCGATCTCAATCATATTCCTGATGCGGCAATGACCATCGCAATCTGCGCGCTGTTCGCCGAGGGTACGACGACGATTCGAAATATCGCCAGTTGGCGCGTGAAGGAAACGGACCGGATCACAGCGATGGCAATCGAGCTTCGAAAGCTGGGCGCCACGGTAGAGGAGGGCGAGGACTTCATTCGAGTGACGCCACCTATCGAACTGAAGTCAGGTGTCGCCATCGATACCTACGATGATCACCGCATGGCGATGTGCTTTTCGCTGGTCTCGCTGGCAGGGGTATCGGTCAGAATCAATGAGCCTGGTTGCGTGTCCAAGACTTTTCCGACCTATTTTGACGAACTAAAGAAGATTGCCTCATGAATCTCAGTTCGGTAACGGTTATCGCCATCGATGGCCCCACTGCGTCGGGCAAGGGCACAGTCGCCGAACGGGTGGCGGCGAGGCTGGGTTTTCATTATCTGGATAGCGGTTCGCTATACCGTCTTACCGCGCTCGCAGCGGCTCGGCAGGGAGTTGAACTGGCCGATTCCACTGCAGTGGCGAGCGTAGCGGCAGGCTTGCAAGTCGCGTTTCAGAATGGCAAGACCTTGCTGGACGGAATCGATGTCGGTGACGAAATCCGTACCGAAGCCGCCAGCCAAAATGCCTCGCGTGTGGCAGCCCTGTCTCCGGTGCGGGAAGCCTTACTGCAGTTGCAACGTGACTTCCGGATCGCGCCGGGGCTGGTTGCTGACGGTCGAGATATGGGCTCAGTCGTGTTTCCGGATGCGACGCTGAAAATTTTCCTCACTGCCAGCGCCGAGGCAAGGGCAGAGAGACGCACTAAGCAGTTGAAAGAAAAAGGAATGTCTGTGATAATGCGCGACGTTGTGAAAGAATTGCGTGCGCGTGACGAACGAGATACAACCCGTCCGATTGCGCCGTTAAAGCACTATCCGGACGCCTATCTAATTGATACAACTGGGATTTCCGCTGACGAAGCGGTAACAAAAATCCTTAGTCTGGCTCAAAAATCAGTAGGTGCTTGATATCAGGGCGTTTTTTTCCTGATGTGCGCTTCCCCGACAAATGTGAATTACGGTGTTAATCCTCCCTAGGGATTGACGTTGATCAACCGCCACAGTCGCCTGACCGTGGCCTAACCCGAAAGTGCAGTTTCCTATGTCCGCATCCGCTCAACCCTCCAAATCCGCCCCGCCCTCGATGGATAGCTTTGCCGCCCTGTTTGAGGAAAGCCTGACCCGTCAGGAAATGCGCATTGGCGAAATGATCACCGCCGAAGTGGTGCTCGTTGATCGTAATATCGTGGTGGTCAACGCTGGCTTGAAGTCCGAGTCCGTGATCCCCGTTGAAGAATTCAAGAATGACAAAGGCGAACTTGAAGTTAAAGTCGGCGACTTTGTCACTGTTGCAATCGAAGCCATCGAAGATGGCCACGGCGCAACCAAGCTTTCACGTGAACGTGCAAAGAAACTTTCCGCTTGGCACGATCTGGATGTCGCACTGGACAAGGGCGAAATCATCACCGGTATGGTTTCCGGAAAAGTGAAGGGCGGCCTGACCGTGATGGTCAATGGCATTCGCGCCTTCCTGCCAGGTTCGTTGGTCGATGTACGGCCTGTCAAAGACACCTCGATGTTCGAAGGCAAGGAACTCGAATTTAAAGTTATCAAGCTTGACCGCAAGCGTAACAACGTTGTGGTTTCTCGTCGTGCGGTAATGGAAGCCTCTGCTGGTGCTGACCGTGCCGCGCTGATGGCAAATCTGAAAGAAGGCGCTGTGGTCAAAGGCGTCGTCAAGAACATCACCGACTACGGCGCGTTCGTGGATCTGGGCGGTATCGATGGCCTGTTGCACATCACCGATCTCGCATGGCGCCGCGTCAAGCATCCTTCGGAAGTGTTGAATGTTGGCGATGAAGTCGAAGCCAAGATCCTCAAGTTCGATCAGGAAAAGAACCGCGTTTCGCTCGGCATGAAGCAATTGGGCGACGACCCATGGACGGGTCTGTCACGTCGTTATCCACAAAGCACGCGTCTGTTCGGTAAAGTCACCAACCTGACCGACTACGGCGCGTTTATCGAAATCGAAGCTGGTATCGAAGGTCTGGTGCACGTTTCCGAAATGGATTGGACCAATAAGAATGTCCATCCAGCCAAAGTCGTCTCGCTGGGCGACGAAGTCGAAGTCATGATCCTCGAGATCGACGAAGAGCGCCGACGTATTTCGCTGGGTATGAAGCAGTGCATGGCTAACCCATGGGAAGAGTTTTCGATGTCCCACAAGAAGGGCGAAAAAG
>JANMZU010000835.1:0-4768 GCA_031383585.1 Betaproteobacteria bacterium | reverse complement strand
CAGAGATAGTGGGAATGACCCCGCCCTCAACCGTCCGATATGAACCCTCGAATACGCTGCCGACAATACTCTCCTGGTGCCATATGGCACCTTCGGTCAGCTTGTCGTCCGCAGCGAGGCACGCGAGCTTGGCGCTGGTGCCCGTGCCGCAAGGAGAACGATCATATGCGTTGCCCGGGCACAAAACGAAATTGCGGCTGTCGAAGGCCGCGCCTGAGGGCGCGCCAAACAGTTCAATGTGATCTATCTCCGCACCATCACGACCGCTGATGCCGGCACTAGCCAATGCCCGCCGAATCGCGCTTGCGAACTTGAGCAGTTGGTCGATATTGCCGTGGTTCAATTGCAGGCCGCCTGCGTCGACGAGGAAAAACCAGTTACCCCCCCACGCGATGTCGCCTGTCACTTGTCCGAAGCCATCGACTTCCACGGTCACGGCCTTGCAATAGCGGTAGGACAAAATATTTTCGATCGAGACGCTGCCATCCGACGCGAGCGTACAGCTGACGGTACCCACCGGCGTATCCAGACGATGCACACCGGGTGAAATCCTCCCCAAATATTGCAAAGTCGCGATCACGCCGATGGTGCCGTGGCCGCACATGCCGAGATAGCCAACGTTGTTGAAATAGATGACCGACGCCACCGAATCCGCTTCGACAGGCGGCATCAGCAGCGCGCCGACCATCACATCGGAAGCGCGAGGCTCGCTGGCAACGGCGGCACGTAAATGATCGTGTTGCGCGCGCAGTGCCTCCACTCGCTGCGGCAGCGACAGCGCCGAAAAGTCCGGGAAGCCATCCAGCACCATGCGCGTCGGCTCTCCGCCTGTGTGGGAATCAACGTACCGTATCTTGATCATCTTCGTCGAAGCGCCTCGCCAGCGTGTCATTGCGTTCAACTCAATGCAGTCCAGCATCCACGGGCGTTCCCGGGCAAAAATGCCTGGAAACCCTCGCCAATACAGGTTCTACATCAGTCTTTCTGCTTTTGCTTCATCAATTGTTCGTGCTCGCGCTTCCAGTCCTTGTCTTTTTCCGCGTCACGTTTATCGTGCTGCTTTTTGCCTTTCGCCAGCCCGATCTCGAGCTTGATGCGCCCGCCCTTGTAATGCAGATTGAGCGGCACCAACGTGTATCCGCGTTGCTCCACGCGGCCAATCAACTTCTTGATTTCTTCTTCATGCAACAGCAGCTTGCGGGTGCGGACTGGGTCAGGATTTACGTGCGTGGAGGCTTCCGGTAGCGCCGAGATGTGTGCGCCGATCAAATAGAACGCCCCCTGTTTCAGGATGACGTACCCTTCCTTGATCTGTGCTCGGTTGGCGCGGATTGCTTTGACTTCCCAACCTTCCAGCACCAGCCCGGCTTCGTATCGCTCTTCAATGAAGTAATCGAAAAACGCTTTCTTGTTTTCAGCAATGCTCATGTGACGATTTTATCTCACCGGTGAGTGTGTGTTGACTGTCGGCTAAAATTCGCTGCTGGTCCTTGAGCCAGCAAAATCGTCCTCGCCAATCTCCATCCCAATGCCCTTAGTCGAAAAATCCGCGCTTGTTCTCCATACGGCTACAGAAATGTACACGCTCGTGGATGCGGTCGAGCAATACCCGGCATTTTTGCCCTGGTGTGGCGGCACCACCCTGGTGACGCGCGATGACCGAATTACCGTCGCCACCATCGAAATAAATTACCACGGACTCCGCCAGTCGTTCACCACCGAAAACACCAAGCAGCCGGTCGAGAGTATGCATATCGCGTTACGCGAAGGCCCTTTCAAGGAGCTGGACGGTCTATGGCAATTTACCGCGCTCGGTGATGCCGGCTGCAAGGTCGCGTTGCGGATGGATTACTCGTTTGACAACGCGGTATTGGAAGCGGCGGTAGGACCCGTTTTTGGTTTTATCGCCAGCACCATGATCGAACGGTTTGTCAGCCGGGCTGACGCGATTTACGGGGCGGCTTGAACGTCATGCGCATATTGATTGCGTTCGCGGCGCCTGACCGGCAGCAGGAAGTAGCCGCAGAGTTGCCTGACTTGCCAGAAGGTGTGTCGCTGCAAGAGGCACTGCGGCTGTTGGCCGATGAGATCGAAAAGCTCACCTGCAGCGCCCGCCCGGAGGCATGCGGCGTATGGGGGAAAGTGAAGCCGCCGCATTACATTCTGCGGCAAGGTGATCGCCTGGAATTTTACCGGCCGCTAACAGCTGATCCGAAGCAGGCCAGGCGGGCGCGGGTCGGGAAACAGGTCAAAAAACCGCCGTATTAGGGGCGAAGAGAGAGACTGGCAGCCTCTCGACGCGTACTACTTACTTGCAAAATTCATCGATTGCCTTGCGCGCCTTCACCAGGTCAGCCTGCCTCGCTTCCTCGCTCATTACTTCGCGATCGCCCGTTTCAGTTGTGCGGACAAGTGGTCGTCCGCTTTCAAAGGTCTTCAGATTTGTCTTTGCAGCCGTGCAATTCGCTGCTGCGATTTCGGCATTTTTCTTATCAAACTCAGCCTTTTTTTGTTTCTCGGCTTCTTCGGTTTTGCGCTTGTCAACATCCTTGGCGCGGTCCGCCTGTGATTTCGCCGGGGCGCCGGCTGCGGGCGCAACTACAGGCGCCGCATCAAGCTTCTTCGCCTCAGTCTTGGTGGCGCTGGCCGGTGGCGGCGTATCGGTGTATTGGACCTTGCCGTCCTTGTCGACCCATTTGTAAACCTGAGCTGCAACCGTCGCCGTGGCGAGCAGAATCGCCATGGCGATAAATAGTTGGACGGGTGATTTCATTGCTGTTCCTTCAAGACAATTTGGTTGTGGTCACGAGGTGGTGAGTGCGTGATGTTGCCCGTTACCACTTGACTGGCGGCCTGGATAATTGCGCAATCGACAATTCGCACAGCGCGATGGATTCGCGCGCATGACGCATGGTGGCGATGCTGTCAAATTCCAGCGCCGCCGCTCTTGCGCGCTTTAGTTCATCAATGGCTGCGGTCCACAATGCGCGCTTGACCCGGGCTTCGACAACGCTCTGCTCCGCGGCTTGCAATGCGGCGTCGGCCTCTGCGGACAATGCTATCGGCTTCGGTATGACGACCTCAGGAGCGATGACGACAGGTAACTTGGGGACCTCTTGAACCGCACAGCCGCAGAGAAACGCTGTGAGCAGACCGCCCCAAAGGAAACACTTTGGCAAGCTGGCGCCGCCAAAAGGACTTATCGCGGAATTTTTCAAAAACAGTTTTGTTGTCAACGGGTTAGCCTAAAAACTTCGACTTATTTCGATAAGGTAGCGGTAAACGGCGCAGAAATCAATGAAAACTGTGCAATTTCGCACACTCCGCCGACGGAATGCCGTCACGTATAATGCTGTATTTGTCGGAGTCCAAAACGTGAAACTCGTTCGAAAAGCCCTGACGTTTGATGATGTTCTCCTCGTCCCGGCACATAGTCAGGTGCATCCGCGGGACGTGTCCCTCGCCACCCAATTGACCAAATCCATCCGTCTCAACTTGCCGCTCATTTCGGCGGCAATGGATACCGTTACAGAGTCCCGCCTCGCCATCGCGCTGGCGCAGGAAGGTGGCATCGGCATTGTCCACAAGAATTTGTCTATCAAGGCGCAGGCGACGGAAGTGTCGAAGGTTAAGCGCTTCGAGAGTGGTGTCGTCAAAGACCCCTTGGTAGTCCCACCCACCATGCTGGTGCGGGATGTCATCCAGCTTCAGCGTCAGCACGGCATTTCCGGCCTGCCAGTCGTTGAAAAAGGCAAAATCGTCGGCATCGTCACCAACCGCGATATTCGATTCGAAACCAACCTCGATCAGCCGATCAGCAACATCATGACACCGCGAGAGCGGTTGGTGACTGTGAAAGAGGGGGCAACACTAGACCAGGCTCAGGCGCTGATTCATAAGCATCGCCTCGAACGCTTGCTTGTCGTCAAAGATACCTTTGAGCTCGCAGGCCTGATCACGGTAAAGGACATTCAAAAAGCCAAGGATCATCCGGAGGCGTGCAAAGACGATTTGGGCCGACTTCGCGTGGGTGCCGGTATCGGCGTCGGTGGCGACAACATGGAGCGCGCGAGTGCGTTGATTGAAGCAGGCGTCGATTGCCTGGTCGTCGATAGCTCGCATGGCCATGCGCAAGGCGTGCTCGACATGGTGCAAGCGGTGAAGGTCAAGTACCCCAACGTGCAAATCATTGGCGGTAATGTGGCCACAGCAGAGGGCGCCAAAGCAATGGCAGACCACGGCGCGGATTGCGTGAAAATCGGCGTCGGTCCTGGCTCGATTTGCACAACCCGCATTGTTACTGGTGTGGGAATGCCGCAGATCACGGCAGTCGCCGAGGCAGCAGGCGCGCTGGAGGCAATGGGTATTCCCTGCATCGCCGACGGCGGTATCCGCTACTCGGGTGACGTCGCCAAAGCTATCGCTGCGGGCGCGTCGTCGGTGATGATGGGCAGCATGTTCGCCGGTACCGATGAAGCACCGGGCGAGATCGAGTTGTTTCAAGGGCGTTCATACAAGAGCTATCGCGGCATGGGCTCGCTGGGCGCGATGCAAAAAGGCTCCAGCGATCGCTACTTTCAGGAAAACATCAACAACGCCGACAAACTGGTTCCTGAAGGTGTTGAAGGCCGGGTGCCGTACAAGGGACCTGTGACGACCATCATTCATCAGTTAATGGGCGGCGTTAGAGCGTCAATGGGCCTCGTCGGGTGCCCAACGGTCACGCAGTTTCGCACTAATGCCACATTCGTCGAAATTACCGCTGCCG
>JANMZU010000810.1:0-1731 GCA_031383585.1 Betaproteobacteria bacterium | reverse complement strand
CGTCTTTGTATTCGGAATTGCGGTAGATGCAAATGGGTACACCTGGGAACCGCAACGGGAATTCAAACTCTATCACACGACTTGAAAACTGTTCGGCGCACAACTTCCTTTACCGGAAATAGCGGCACCACAGACCTCATTACGAGTGGTCCAGGAAAGTTGGCCATCATTCTTGAAGGAGTTGCCTCGAACAACGTTCTCGAAATTGATTCAGCGACTCATGCGATTGTTCGTAGATGGACAGTTGTAGGATCTCCAAGTCGTCCTCAAAAAATTGGCGGGTAAGCTAGTTACCGAACGTAGCCTCGATGAAGCGCAGCGTAATCGGGGGCCTTTGGTGGGCTGGCACCGTCCCGGATTACGCTGCGCTTCATCCAGGCTACTTTTCATCGTGGCTGCGCGACGCCCTTATACCCGAATTGACTTCCGCTACACTTGAACGATGGTTCGCTATCGTCGCAATTTCGTTGAGGGCGGCACGTATTTCTTTACGCTGACGCTGCGTGATCGCTGGTGCGAAGTGATTTCCGGTGGCACAGGTCGCGCCGAATACCCCGATGTAGCGATTGGAGAAGCGAACCTCGCGAACGAACGACCGGTTTACCCTTTTGGAACGTCAGGTATGGAGTAGTCACTAAGACCGCAGTGGGTCGTTACCGGTCCGTGAACGTAACCGGTAACCTGCCGACGTTATTGCGTTAACGCGCGATGCCGTATAGATCCGAGCGCAGCGGATTCGCGGCAAACATCGCCTTCCACCGCCGTGGTGTCAGTTCATCTACCTTGGACGCAGGATGCTGACCAACACGCTGCAGCACATCGACAAAATAATCATACGGATCGATGTCATGCAGCCGACAGGTCACCAGCAAGCTCTGCACAATACCCACCTGCTTGGCACCCAGCTCGGTCCAGCAGAACAACCAGTTCTTGCGACCCATCGGAATCACCCGCAAGGCGCGTTCAAGATGATTGGTATCTATCGATACCTCCGGGTCGTCCAGATAGACTTCGAGTCCTGCCCGCCGCTCGCGAATGTAGGCCAGCGCTGCGATAAAAGGACTGCTGGGTAAAAACCCCAGCGCTGCAAACTGTTTGTCAATCCAGGCGAAGAAGCGTTCAGTCACCGGCTTGGCATGCGCCAGTCGGTATTCGCGTTTGTCAGATCCCGTCATCTGCTCCTGCCGGATATGCGCTTCAACCGCATACAGCGCACCAATGGCGTCCAATGCCTCCCCCGCCGGACCGGGCTCGATGTCTTGTGCTTCAAACACCTTGCGTCTGGCATGCGCCCAGCATTGGGCATGAGTCAAGCTCAACTTCTTTGCGTATTGCGCATAGGCGGTGTAGCCATCGGTCTGCAATACCGCCCCCGTCGGCGACGATTGCCCAAGCGCCTCCTCCACATGCTTTGCCGCCCGACTCGGGTAGTACAGGAAACAGATTTCATCCTGTTCGCCATAGACCGGCCAGAAGTAGGCGGCCTTCATCTTCCCCGGCCCAGCCCGTCCGGCCTTGATCGGTGTTTCATCCATGGATTTCACCCGACTCGCCCGGATCGATCCCAGTTGTGCCGCATGGATCGGCTCCAGCAGCGCTACTGAGGCTTGCAGTACTTGGGTCAACCAAGGGCGGCTGACATCAATGCCAGCATCAACCAAACGCTGGTGCTGACGATAGAGCGGCAGATGGAAGGCAAACTTGTCGATCATCATGCCGACGATGAAGCTG
>JANMZU010000924.1:0-4211 GCA_031383585.1 Betaproteobacteria bacterium | reverse complement strand
TGAAAAAGCCCCGACCAATGGAGTTGGGGCTCAAGGACCCTTGGAAAAAATGATGGCCACACTTCTCTTAGTTTCTCTTTTCTCGGTTTCCCTCGCTTCTCAGCAACAGCCAAACTCTTCTACGAATAGGGCTATTTCAAGAAGTGCCTCCGATTATCAGTCATCGTTCAAGCTTCAAAATTATACGAAACCGCTGTGGGCGCGCGAGAAATCTGCTTTTAACTAGCTTCAATACTGCGGCAGATCTATCACCGGACGCCGCTAGTTCGAAGTGAAAATGAGTGGGTAAATCCCGATGCGTGCCGCTCCATCTAGCTCCTGCCTCATCCCGCTCTGGGTGGAGGGAGAAGTGACGCAATTTGTGAGCCACGAGAACACCAGCACCAGTACGGACCAACACGGCAATATGCGCACATGCGTCCCAACTTCAACGAAACGCGAGTGTATCCCGCGCGCCTCGGGCTGAGCCCGGTTTGATGCTTCTAAGAGCTGAATTGGGAAACCGGCAAAACCGTACGCTGGAAAATCTGGTTCAAGGACACGAAATATTTCGCCATTGCCGGTCTGTGGGAGCAATGGAGGCGCGGCGAAGAGCGGCGCATGCCGGTGATCTTGCATCCAGACGATTACGATCACTGGCTGAACGCCACGCCGGAAGAAGCATTCGAGATGCGCCAGCGGTATCCGGCGGAGTTGATGGATTCCGTAGCTGCACCCAAGCCACGCACTCTGGGTGTCGACGACGCACGCCTTTCCGAGTGACGCCGCGCCGCTGAGCAAGCCAAACGCAATGGCAAGGATATGTATTTTTTGAATGGCGATGCAGTAGGTCTGTTTTGAAGGGAATGCTGACGCCGAGGACTGCTCCGCTCGGTGCGGCGTCTGCTAGACACGCGACCGGGTAAGCATCGCGTTGAAGATGAGCCAAATTCAGCGCAATTCCTGCATTCCTCTGTACTGGCCCACTGGCCGAACTTTTTTTGTACAACCAAAGAGGAATACGCATGAAGGCAATAATCAAAGTGGCAATGCTTCCGCTCGCCGTGGCGGGCGCTCTACTGATGAATACCGCGCAGTCCCAGACCGCCGCACCCGCTGCGACCGAGCCAGCCCCATTGCTGCCGGCGGGACCGAATGACGCCGCCACGAAACCGATAACCGCAGAGATTCCCGAGTCCGACCCTGCAATGCGCCTTCCGGAACTGAATGCAGCAGAGTGGTTCGACGGCAACGCCGGAGGAACGTTTGGCGAAAAGACCAGCAACTTCCTGCCGCGCTCCAAACAGGTGGCGGTGGTCGGCTTCCGCGTGATTTTTGTCAACGAGACACAAGCACGGGCGCGTGTACGTGCCAGCTACATGCCAGGTCGCGATACTTCCGGCGCAAGTCAGGGCATGCAGGTCAACCTGAAAGGTGTGGACGACGCCACTTTACAAACGTTGACGGATCAAGCCCACGCGCGTTTTGTCGCGCAATTGCGTGCCGCCGGCCGCGAGGTGATTACTGTTGCTGACGGCAAATGGGACGACAGCGTATTCCAGGGGTCGCGCGTGCCGGTGGAACTATCTGAAGGAAACATGAAAGGCAGGGCATTCGGGCCTACGGGAATGTCGTCGTGGAGCATGGTCGGCTTACCTTGGAGCACGAGTCGCTTTGACCAGACAACAATAAAGGCAATGGGCGAAATTTCGCATCGACTCGGCGCACCGTTGGCCATTTTCACCACGGTCGTCGTCGACTTCGCGCAAATGGCCTCAAGTGGTAATCGCAGTGGGCTGGTGGCGCGCACAGCAGAGGTGGGAACGACGCTGGCTATTTCTGTACCAAGGGTTGACACGATGATCATACGCGCCGAAGAGTTGAAGTTCGGCGGCGTGAGTAAGGGTGATGTAGGCCCGATGAGACTAACCCGGGCGCTAGAGACCGATCTCGAATTTGCGACGCTGAAAAACACCGAAAAAGACCACGGCAGTGGTATCGGCGGCTTTCTATCCAAGGCGTTCGTCGGGTCTGGCAAGACGGCGTTTCGCCTGGCTGAGACCACCAATGGCGAGTACAGCAAGGCAGCCACAGCCGTATTGGAGCGGGCCACGGGCACTTTTGCAAAGCTGTTTGCGCAGCACCCGCCGAAATAACCGAGCAGGGGTCAGAGCCACACGGTTTTCAACGGGGGAAATGTGGCTCTGACCGCTGTTGAAATGCAAACGACTTTCTCACCGATGAGAAAGATACGGGAGGATGTCACGCCAGCAAATTGCTTTCGGAGTAGCTTGCGCAGAGACCTTGAAGGCGAGCACGAGCGGCGAGTGGTTCTTTGTTGCCAAGAAGCGCAAACGCAACTTTGACTTTTGCAATCTGCCACTCTCGCTGTATCTCTATCAGTCCGCCCTGCTTTAGCCCCACCTTGCGGAGGAAACCTTGCGTCCTCGAATTGCCAACCCGCCGATCATATGAATGGCCGCGAAAAATCAATTGTGCTGCCCCTACTGCAATTCGTTCATCGCTCCTTGAGAAGAATCTTGGTATGTTCCTTCGGTGCAATCTCGGAGTCACCACTTCCGCAGTCGTACTGGCACTTGGAGCACGTGGGCAGTTCTTTCCACCTTCCAGCATCGAGCATAGCGCCAAGCTCCTTTCGCTCAATAGAATCAAGCATTTCCCTTAGACTCTGGCGGGACATGTCGCCGATTTTCAATTTCTTGGAAAAATCTTGGCAGCACGCGTAAACATCACCCGCCCAGTCGACAATGAAATCGGCCAACAAATCGCTGCGGCATGTCATGGGGTGCGGCTTAAACGCCAACTCCGAAAAGATTGGGTTATCTGAGCAGCGGTTCATCATCGGCGGGAAATTCACGTTGCCTGCGCCGCGCTCGACAAAAAAAGTTTGGATGGCGGACTTTTCGTGTTGGTTAGCCCGGCTAAGCGGTACGCTGATGAAAAGTTTCTTTCCGAAGTCCTCCGCAAGCGCGAGGCAGCGTGGAAGCACGCGTTCTAGCCGAAGTGGTGCCATGAGGCGATTGTAGGTAAATGCGTTCAGCGACTCGATATGGAGCGAGACGGCATTTATCGTTTCGAGCAACTGAATGTGCTTGTCGCGCAAGTAGGCAGCCCCATTAGTATTTACATTGATGAATGATGTCGGTAACCGTTCGCGCAGGTAGGCTACCCTCTCAACAACATTCGGATCAACAAGGCCATCACCGAATAGCCCAAAAGATATTGGCCCTGCGACAGTAACCTCTGACGCCGCAAGCTGGTTAACAATCTGCTTGAAGAGACTCATCGACATCGTCCCGCGCGCGAGATGCCTCGTTTCCAGCTTGTTGGTCGGACAGTGAATGCACGAAGCATTACATATACTCGTGGTACCCATCACCACGTTTTGCAATTTGATCGCCGATGGAAGTGCGTACCGGGTCGGCACGAGGTCCCGCACTCCATCACCCATGGTCGGTTTGAGGTATGTTTTTCGCAATCATTTTTTGTCCTGAAAATTGATATGTCCATATTGAGACAAGGCGGATTTATGAATGTTCGTCACTTGCGACTACCCGGTGGTCGGCGCCGAGAGCAACACCATTAGTTAGAGGCTAATTGTCTACTGAAAACGACTTGCCCCTGCGTCCTGTTCACCAACTTGTTCATTCCGTCCTCCGCGATCATGCCCCGCAGTACCCGCCCGCACCTCATTCTGACGACTTACGGCCAGATTCAAATACTCGCACGGAAATCATTTTGGCTCTGGCCACTTCTATTGCTTGTTGGCCTCCGCTTTTGCCCATTCCTCTTCTATCCAGGAATCACAGAATCTGCTCGCATGACTTCCAGAGACCCGGCCCCGCCTTGCGCGGCATCAACTGCTGGCTAGGTCATAGATTTTGCGAATTCCATGATGTCCGCAGAAACTGGTGGGGCCCTTTTCGAAGCGTGCAAACTCCTTGGTTCCAACCGGAACGTCCGCCAGCTACATCGCCGGTAGCGTAACCTCAAGAAACTCGACTTGAGTCTGCACCTCTAGCGCAACAGCCTGGCGGGCCGGAATGGTCGCGCAGTCGCCTTCTTGCAGTGCTTGTTGGGCGATGGCATCGCCTCGCAATTGCAACGCACCCTTCAGCACAAAGACAAACACCAACTCGCCATCATGCGATGCCGGAACGGTGATGCCACCCGCACCGCCGCGCACCACGCGCGCGCTGGCCAGATTTTCC
>JANMZU010000921.1:0-3216 GCA_031383585.1 Betaproteobacteria bacterium | reverse complement strand
GTTGATGCGGATCGCCTAGCGGGTTGTCTGCAAGTACGGCTGAGGTGTGCTCAAGGATGACGGTTCGGCCTTGCGGCCAGGCGGGACGTTTAAGGGCCATATCTGCTTACTCCGGAAAATGCGATGGTGATTTCGCATTTTCGCACGGCACCTGATTGACTGATCAAGACCTTGCGCTCGCATTGCCCGCCCCCTGGAAATTTCACTGCAGGCGGCCTTGCCTGCAATAGGTGCTGGACTTAGCTGCGCTTTGCAGTCACGACGATGGTTTCCATTCTGGCGACTGCTTCAAACTGGACCGCTGGTGCCGATTGCACCGTCATTACTACGCCTTCCGAATCTGTCGCCGACTGTGACAATTCGTATCCGCCGACCAGCAGACTTGTTACCACGACCGCGAACGCCGTCGCTACATAGCTGTTCGAATGTGAAACGTTGTAGCCCGTGTAATTGTTCAAAAAGTTTTTCATGATGTGCTCCGTTTAGTCCGATCATTTGGTTGGGTTGAAAACATGTTCTTTACTGCATGGCTGCACTTTAGGACCGTCACAACAATCGCAGAAGTGCTTTGCGACGAACCGCAGAAAAGGCTGGTTGAAGTACCGGTATCGGCGTGATGTGCTGCTTGTACAGACTGCACATAGCAAACGGTGTTACATGCTTATTTGCGCTATCCGGTGCGAAAGGTTCCCGATTCGAACCCAACGGGGCGGCATTGGCGGCTGGAGCATGATGGTTTGACTGCTAAAATCGGCCGGCTATTCATCCGGAGCGAATCATGACCATATCCCTGTATCAAGCATCGGTTCCCGTCATCCAGAAATCCCTGACCGCGCTGAAAGGCGTGCTCGCGAAAGGCGCTGCGCACGCAGAAACAAAGAAGATCGACGAGAGCGTCTTCCTTTCTTCACGCCTTTCTCCGGACATGTTCCCACTCGCGCGTCAGGTGCAGATCGCAGCAGACTTCGGCAAAGGCCCGGTTGCGCGCCTGGCTGGTGTCGAGGTGCCGAAATACGACGACACCGAGGCCACGTTTGCAGAACTGGCCGCACGCATCGACAAGACACTGGCCTTCGTCGGCACATTCACCACTGCACAGATCGATGGTCAAGAGGATCGTGACATTCTGCTCACCATCGCTGGCAATCCGGTGACTTTTAAAGGTCAACCGTACCTGCTGCATTTTGCGATGCCAAATCTCTATTTCCACATGTCGATGGCCTACGCAATCCTCCGCCACAATGGTGTAGACGTTGGCAAACGTGATTTCATCGGTGGCTTCTAAATCTGCAAATACCCAAGTAGGCTCGCGCTGGGCGCTATTTGCCCGGCGCGGCGCGTTATCACTGCTCGCGCTTGCCCTGCTCGGCTATGCGGTAATCGTTGCGTACGTTTATTTTGGCCAGGAAGGAATAATCTTCCACCCGACACCGTTGAGCTCGGATCACAAATTCACAATCCCTGATGTACAGGAAGTGAAAGTGCCCGTTGCTGGTGCCGAGCTGTCCGCGTTGCATCTACGGCTGCCCGATCCCAAAGGTGTTGTGTTCTTTCTTCACGGCAATGGCGGCAATCTGCAGACCTGGTTGACCAGCGTCGACTTCTACCGGCGCGTTAACTACGACCTATTCATCATCGATTACCGTGGCTATGGCAAGAGCAGCGGCAAGATCGAAAGCGAAGCGCAACTCCACGAAGACATGCGAATCGCGTGGGACAGGATTTCACCGCTTTACGCTGGCAAGAAACTGGTGGTGTATGGCCGTTCTCTCGGCACCGGGCTGGCAACAAAACTCGCGAGTGACGTCCAGCCCGACCTGACCGTGCTGGTATCTCCCTATGAGAGCCTCAAGGCGATTGGTGACGCGCACTATCCGTGGCTACCCAACTTCGTCAACCGTTACCCCATACGTAGCGACCAATGGATCAGCAAAATCAAAGGCCCGGTGATCATCGAACACGGCGATATGGATACATTAATCGGTCTGTCGCACAGCGAAAAGCTAAAGCAACTTCGCCCCGCCACAGAACTGGTGGTGGTGACCGGTGCGGGCCACAACGATATCCACAAATTCCCGACGTACCTCGATACCTTGTCTGATCGCCTGAAGAGTTTGTAGCGTTATTTCTGCGTGGTGTCGATCACGCGCACATTTTCCTTGCGCGACTTGCCGTCGCGCACTACCGTAAGTTCCGCTGTATTGCCGATGCCGACACGATCCAGCTCGGCGATAAAAGTGGACAGCGATTCCACGTCGCGACCGTTGACCGCTGTAATCACGTCGCCCAGTTCGCCGCTGCGCCGCGACAATGGTTTCAATCCTGCAACTGCTGCCGGCGAGCGCGCACGCACCTGCTCGATGACAACCCCTTTGATGCCATTTTGCGCGACGATGACCGGGTTGACCGGCGTAATGCCGATGCCGGGTGCAGCAGCGTAGCCGCGAGCGATGAGCTGCGGCACGATGCGATTGACCAAGTCCACGGGAATGGCGAAACCGATACCGGCCGAACTGCCTGAATTGGAGCGAATCTGCGAATTGACGCCGATGAGGCGGCCAGCGGTATCGAGCAACGGCCCGCCGGAATTGCCCGGATTGATTGCCGCATCAGTCTGAATGCCACCGGATATTTCCGCATATTCCTGCGTCGGCAGGTAGCGATCCAGCGCCGAAATGACGCCTTGGGTGAGGGTCCGTGATAATCCGAATGGTTTGCCGATCGCAATTACTGATTGGCCGATCTTGAGGTCGCGCGAGGTACCCAACGGAATTGGCTTCAAGCCAGCGGGAACTTGCGAGAGCTTCACCACGGCGAGATCGTAGTCTGCAGACCCGCCGACAATTGTCGCTGGTACCGGCTCTTTGCCGGTATCGAGCTGCACAGTCAATTTGCGTGCATCCTGAATGACGTGAAAATTGGTGACCACGTGGCCTTGCGTGTCCCACACGAAACCTGACCCTGCGCCGCGTTCCAACCCCGTTCCAAAGAATCCGCGCTGTACCAGGTTCTCGGTCGTGATGTACGCGACCGACGGCGCTGCCGCTTCAAACAAGGCGATCAGGCTACGTTCCCCCTCCTGCAACGGGCCGCGCGGGGTGACTGCCCGCGGTGTGACTGGTTTGTCTATCGCTTCGCGCGGCGCGGACGTGACACTGGTGGCTGATAGCGCTGCGGCGACTGCTGCAATAACAAGAGCGGCACGTACGGTTTTTT
>JANMZU010000909.1:0-3040 GCA_031383585.1 Betaproteobacteria bacterium | reverse complement strand
ACCAATAGCACAGCTATTGGTTACGAAGAGAGGCAAAAATGGCCCCCAATGCACCGGCATCAACTCGCGCCCTAATGGACAATCTCGGCTAATTGGTGGTGTATTGAAGATGGACAAGCGACTCACGGTTGATGAGAGTTCTTTAACAACGTTTTCTCTGAACGCAGACTCAGGTCTGGGTGGACGAAAAAACGTTCGGTGGCAACAAAGGGTCGCATGAGACTCGTGTTAGCGCTGATGTACCGATCGGGGATAGCCATCGCATCGAGAATCGTCGGCAATACCTGACTGTTTGACACTGGCAGGTATTGATTCGACACGAGGGTCTGCCACTTCGCTTCATTGCGCGAGATGAATGTGGGGCTTGACCAAAACAACATCGGCACCTTAAGTTCGTATTCGGTCGGGCGCGTGGTGACGTGCTCCCTCAGCCCCTCAATCTCCAATAGATTTTCACCGTGGTCGGACGTGTATACGAGCAATGCTTCGTCATTGGTGCGCGCAAGACGATGTCGAACTTGGACAATGAAGTCTTGCACCATTACGACGCTATTCCAGTAGCTCGCACGCAGCCGGTCGACTTCACTCCCGGTCACCGGATATCGCTCAAACATTTTTCGATAGCGCGCTGCATAGTCGAAGTGGGAACCGGCCATATGTAGCACGATGCAAAGGTGATGCTGAGGGTACGCAGCCAACAGGCCATCCAAGGATGCAAGTAAATCGTGATCGTAACGACTGAGATGGGTAACGCCCGAGTCACCGGCGATGTCGCTAATTGTGGCGCTGTTTGAAATCGAGTAAATCGTGTTGTTGCTGGCAATCGCTGTCTTGCAACCGATCCGATTTTGCCAGGCGAATAGCGCCGGCCGCTGACGAGAAGCCTCTAGCGTGGTCGCGCCCGAAAGCAGCATAGGTACACTCGCATCTGTAAAATTCGACTGCGCCAAAGCGTTTTTGTAGAAGACCATATCCGGTGCATGTGAATAGAACGCCGTATCCTTCGCAACGGCATCAAACCCGTCTGCGCGTGTGGATTCGCCGATGATGAGTACAAAAAGTTTGCGTCCATCCACTAATTTCGGCAAGTCCTGCGGCACGTCTTGACGCGTATCGCCAAAGCGCCCGTCCTTGGCAAGAGTTTGCCCGATCGCCTGAACTGTTGTGTCGATTAGATTTAAAGGGTACGACTGCCTGTAGAAATAGATGTCGATATTTTTGGCAAAGCGGTGGTACGCCTCAAAGGCGAGGTAGGGAAGATAGATGAAACCGATGACGCTCCATAATCCCAGGGCAATCAGAAATGCCCGACCGGGAAGCGGAGCAGCGCTAGTGCGGAGCGCAGCACACACGTAGCCCACAAAGCCGAGCAACGATAGTCCAAACGGAAGTGAGTATCGCGAAAGTTGCTCGCTCGTTTCGAGCCAGTTTGTTTGAAAAACGCTTTGCATCAGTCCCGATGTAAGTGATGCGTTGTACTGAACGACAAAAGCAACCAGCACGCCCACGAACAGCGCCCACGGTGCGTTTGCCAGGAAAAGAGCGCGGCGAGTTCTAAAGACAAGTGACGGTAATGCGAAAAAGCAAACCGAAACGCCAGTCATTGCCAAGACGGTACCGGGATCTTGCGCACTTGATACCAGCCATATCAGGTTTGGCAGCAGCAACCACAACATCATGCCGACGCCGAGCGACAAATCAGCGTTTACAGGAAGAGGATTTATCGCGGGTGCTTCATCCACAGATGATGTCTCAGCGCTTGAATTCGGTCAGCATGTTGTCGTCGGTAATCACCGAGAGATCTTTGCGTTGACGTAAGGATTCGCCCTTATCGGCATGCTCGATCCCCCCAAGGCGATTAAAAAATTCGGTAAGCTCCGGACTGGCCGTCGTCAATTGCTCCCCATTTTCGGTGCGAAATTGTGCAAGTCCGGCCAGTCGCTCCGCCTTCGTTAGTGAAAACGGGGTTTCACTTGCGGCGACAAAGCTACCATAACGCACGACATACCTGAACACGCTCGCTGCGGTGAATTCGCTGTCCACGGACGCGGTCGCATTGTAGTACAAGACCCCGCCTTCACGCAGATGCTGCTTGCATAGGCGAAGGAATTCGACAGATAGCAGGTTAGTGGTGTTGCTTCGCCAATGCATGGTGGTGTTCATCACGATCAGGTCAAAGCGTTGGGTTGGGTTTCGTCTCAGCCAGCGTCGACCGTCGTCGATTTCGATTTTCAACCGCGGATCTTTCAGAATCGACGACACTACGGGGTGCCGACGAATGATGTCAAGATAACCAGGATTGATTTCTACCGAGACAAGACTCTTTACCGAAGAAAGCTGTGAAATCACCTTCGCCCATGCGCCAGAACTCAATCCAATTTCAAGAACGCGCTCCGGGTTTCGGTGGAGTGTCGGGATAGCGTAGGCTCGATCAATCGCATTTACGCTCAAGACGGGGTTGATGTTGACTGCGCCATCATAGGCGCCCCCTCCGTAGATAATGAGGCCTGAAGGTGTGCGCTTCGCCGTGACCACAGACGCACGGCTATCGACGCGCTCGGCGAACGTGGGTGGATCAAGCTGCTCATATTGAATGCGCTCTAGAGCCCGCTCGTTGAATAGTGGTGCTGTTGCGACAAACAAGATAGCAGTAAGGACTAGTTTGCGGGACATCTTTAACGTCAACCTGGCCAGTAACGCTGCCATGCCCAACAAACAGACCGCCAGCACGACAGAAACCGTCTCAAAACGCACCAGACCAAACAGCACATACCCGACGACCAGTGGACCGAGTGTGGCACCGAATACATTGGCGGCGTAAACCCATGAGAGGCGCAGAGAATCGCGCTGTCCTTCGCCTGTCGCAATCAGCGCGGCCAAACCAGGCAGTACACCGCCCGTTAAAAACGCCGTCATGCCGGTCACAGCAAAGCCGACCACAACGCCAAACCATCTGGCGCTGATGCCACTCGAATATGCAACCAGTGGCACCACCAGGAACGAAAGCACCGCTGCTGCATAGAGCGATGACGCAATCAAG
>JANMZU010000804.1:0-4798 GCA_031383585.1 Betaproteobacteria bacterium | reverse complement strand
GAAGACCTGGCGCTGCATCGATTTTTGCCCGGAGACGCCGTTGATGGTGAATCGCAGCTGCGCCGCCGACGTGTCGGCAAATGAGATGGTGACGTTGCCGACCGCAGCGCCGGGCGCAAAGCTGGTCGGCGTATAGCCGCTAAGCGGTGCCGATGTAGGTTGATACACCAACCCGGTGTACGTCGTGAAATCGCTATTCCAGGCGCCAGCCGGCATCACATACCAAACCGGCTCGCCAACACTGTCATAAACATACAGCACATTGAACAATCTACTGCCGTGCTGCTGAATCGATAGCCCCCAACCGTTTTCTGAGTTGCCGGCCCACCAAAGATCAGCGTAGTTAGCTGCACCGCTGGCCAGCGAAACGACCACGCTTGCCGGGCTGCCGGCGCCTGCGGCATTGACGCCGGTGACTGTGTAACCAGTCGTCACCGAGGGCGAAATCACACCCGTGAATGCACTGGCAGCAAAGCCGGTATTGCTCCAGATGTAGGACGTTGCAGCAGGCGCACACGTAGCTACCAATGTGGAACTATCGCCAACATTGACGACAGCCGGCGAAGCCGCCAGCGTACAGACTGGCGCGCTGCCCACTGAGGCGGGTTGCCATGAAATAGCGTGGGCGCCGGCAAAATCGTCGGCTTGCAGCGTGTAAGTATTGCTGATGCGACTGTTCATGATGGAGTTGACCGATTGCCCCGCTTCGTCGGGATGATCCAGGCCTGCAGCGTGGCCGAGTTCGTGCAGCGCGACGCGGTTGATGTCATTGATCGCGGTGCCGTTGGCGTTGTATTTGAGCGGCCCGCTGTATGTACTCCAGCTCTTGGTGTTGTTGAAAAGCACGTCAACTTCGACGACTTTGCCCGCCGAAGACCAGATGACGGTGACAGCCAATGTGCTGCTGCCGAATGCCAACCCACAATTGGTTGCAGCCGACGTGACTTCGTTTACCTGGTTGTATCCGCAACTGCTGCTGGCGGCGCTCGTTTTGGCGGCGAAAAAAGAATGGTCCTGGCTCGGACCAATGCCCACCTGATTCCACTGCGCCAGTGCGTCGCTGACGGGCTGATTGCCGATGTTCGACTGCATCGCCAGGTTCAGCGTAAGGCGGCCACCAGGTGACGAGTCCATGAGCCGATAGGCTTCGGCAGAACTGGCGATCAGCATGACCATCAATCCAAAAGCGAACAACAGGCGCTCTAAAACGCTACGCAGGATGGCGATCATCGTATGCCCCGCTCTATAATTTTGGCGCGAATGGCATCGACGAAGGCAGTTTGGCTCATCGGTTCGCTCAGAGCTTCGCTCTGGATACTGAACTCGCTGAGGTCCACCCGGCCCGGCAGCCGCACAACCGCCCGACCCGTATAGTCATGGACGCGCGGAAGGCCAGATTGCGGATCCCCCCGGATCTGAAAAATTCCCTGATCTCCACCCACCAGCGGAAACATCACCGTGCCATTGCCAGACATGAAAACGAGATAGCGGACGCCACGTTTAAATGTGGGCGCACCCGCCACGGCAAGCTTGTCAGTGCCGACGCTGCCCCCGAGCATCGTCAGCGTGAGCAGTCTTGCCGACACAGTGCCCTTGACGACCTCCAGCTTATCAAAGCCATAGTCAGTGACAATTTCACGGGCACCGGTACGTCGTGCGTTTGTTGTCGCGACGGTGCCGATGATGATCTGATCGGCTTCAATAGCGAGCGCGCTGAAATCCTTTGCCTCGAAAGAAACGGCGCCGGCCATAGGGATACCGAGGCTACAACCTATTAAAGCAATCAAAGCCGGCAATGGCTTCCACATGATCATTCCCCCGCGAACTTGACGAGCGACACCACAACGAATGATGGGTTGGCAGCGGATGTGTCAGTCCGGTGAGCCAGCAAGACTTGGCCTTGCTGTCTCGTTATCGTCACTTCCAGTTCAATATGAAGGGGCATGCGCTGAAACTTGGTTCGGCTGCTCTCCCGCTCGCAGCAACTGGTAAACTCACCGACAGACCCGTGGCTAACTTTGCGCGGCGAGAAATCATCCAGCCCAAAGCTAAAACTTCCCGGCCCGCGCGCCAAACCTGCCAATTCCAGATGCGCATCACCGCCGAACAATTCATCGAACGCCCACCAAAATCGCCAGCCCCGTTGTACGCGATTCATGGTGCCGAGCCGCTCGCCGCACTGGAAGCCGCTGACACGTTGCGCGAGCTTGCGCGAAAGTGTGGCTACATCGAACGCGAAGTATTCAACGCACAGGCCGGATTCGATTGGGGACAGCTGAGATCGGCCGGGAGTGCACTGTCGTTATTCGCAACGCAGCGGTTACTTGAATTGCGCATCCCTACCGGCAAGCCGGGCAAGGAGGGGTCAGAGACGATCAGCCAGTATTGCGAGCTATTGCCCGACGATACCGTGACATTGGTCTTGCTGCCCGAGATCGACTGGCAGGGCAAACAGGCGAAATGGTTTCTGGCACTGGAAGCTGCAGCGACCATGATTGAAGCCGCACCAGTCGACCGTTCGCGACTGCCGCAGTGGCTGAAAGGCAGGCTGGCGAGGCAGCAGCAATCGGTTTCCGAAGATGGCCTGGAGTTTCTCGCCGACCGGGTAGAGGGGAATCTCCTCGCGGCGCAACAGGAAATCAAGAAGCTTGCGCTGCTGTGTCCTCTCGGTGAAATCTCGCTGAACTTGCTGGAGGATAGCGTTGCTAACGTGTCACGCTTCAACCCATTTCAATTGGTTGCTGCTATTCACGAAGGCGATGTGATTCGCATCCATCGCATGCTCGAAGGCCTGAAGGCGGAAGGCGAAGCGCCGCCGCTTATTTTGTGGGTGTTGGCCAATGAAATCCGTACACTTGCGCGAGTCAAGGGCGTGACGCGTTCAGGCCGCCCACCGCATCCGGGCAAGGCCCGCGAGATGGAACGTATTGCGCGCCGCCATAATGCGAAATCGATTCAGACTTTGCTCCTGCAAGCGGCCGAAATTGATCACATGGTCAAGGGCCTCAATCATAATGATCCGTGGGACGCGCTGAATTTGCTCGCCTGCAGCCTCGCCGGAACCAACTTGATGAAGGCTGCATAGTGATGAATGTGCGAATCGACGAGATGACCGATGATGTGGCTGCCTACATGCGCGGGCTGGGTGTGGCCGCGCAGCAGGCGGCACGTATGCTCGCGCGCGCCGGGACGGGTGCGAAAAACAGAGCCTTGCTCGCTGCCGCAGATGAAATTGAACGCAATGGGCGCGCGATTATTGCTGCCAATGCAACCGACGTCATGCGTGCGCACGAAGCGGGCAATGACAACGCTTTTGTGGATCGGCTCACGCTGACCGAAAAATCCGTCTCTGCCATGGCGGCGGGGCTGCGCGAGGTCGCCGCACTTGCCGACCCGGTGGGTGAAGTCAGCGATCTTAATTTCCGTCCCTCGGGCATTCAGGTCGGCAAGATGCGCGTCCCGCTGGGCGTGATCGGGATGATTTATGAGTCCCGTCCGAATGTAACCGCAGATGCAGCGGCGCTGTGTTTGAAATCGGGCAACGCCTGCATCTTGCGCGGCGGCTCGGAAGCGCTGGAGTCGAACCGCGCCATTCACACATGTCTTGCAAAGGGATTGCAGGCAGCAGGTCTGCCGTTGGCTAGTGTGCAATTGATCAACACCATCGATCGCGCGGCGGTCGGCGAGATGCTCAGGATGAAAGGTGTGATCGACGTGATCATTCCGCGCGGCGGCAAGAGCCTCACGGCGCGTATTGCAGAGGAATCACGGGTGCCGGTCATTAAACATCTCGATGGTATTTGCCATGTCTACATCGACGACAAAGCCGACATCGACAAGGCGGTGCGCATTGCAGACAACGCCAAGACCCAGCGCTATTCGCCGTGCAACACCATGGAGACGCTGCTGGTGGCAGACGCAATCGCTGACAAGGCTTTGCCGCTGATCGGCAGGATTTACGCTGACAAAGGTGTGGAGATGCGCTGTTGTCAGAGAAGCCGGGGCATTCTTGAGGCGGCTGGATTTACTGGCATCAAGGCCGCTACCGACGCGGACTATCACACCGAATATCTCGCGCCCATCGTGTCCATCGCGGTTGTTGCGGATATGGATGCAGCCATTGCGCATATCGCCAAATACGGTTCGCAACATACCGATGCCATCATCACCCAGGACTATTCACGGGCGATGCGTTTCTTGCGTGAGGTCGATTCCAGCTCGGTCGTCGTGAATGCGTCCACCCGCTTTGCCGATGGCTTTGAGTATGGTCTTGGCGCGGAGATCGGGATTTCTACCGACAAACTTCATGCGCGAGGGCCGGTCGGGTTGGAAGGACTGACTTCGCAAAAGTGGATCGTGCTCGGCAGCGGCCAAATCCGCGCGTGAAGCCTGATTGAAATCCATTCTGCTTTTTGGCGGCACGTTTGATCCGATCCACAACGGCCATACCGCGATGGCAGCGGAAGCGCTGAAAGAAACATCTGCCTCACAGCTTGTTGCGTTCCCCGCTGGCAATCCGTATCAAAAAGGCCGTTTGCCGATGGCTTCCGGTGCGCATCGGACAGCCATGCTGAACGTCGCGTTTGCAGAAAGCACCGAGGTCTCTATCGATACTCGTGAGCTGGAACGTCAAGGAGCAACTTTTACGGTCGATACGCTGCGCGAGCTGCGCAGCGAGCAGGGTGACGCCGCTTCGCTCATCTGGCTGATTGGCGGCGACGCCTTTGCAAGGCTTGATACTTGGCATGATTGGCAGTCGTTGCTCACGCTCGGCAATTTCGCCGTGGTGTTGCGTCAG
>JANMZU010000823.1:0-3881 GCA_031383585.1 Betaproteobacteria bacterium | reverse complement strand
CCTCGTCAAGGAGGACGGAGAGAAGATATGGCGCGCATATTCCATCGTATCGGCGCCGCATGAGTCGTTTCTTGAATTTTTCCTTTTGGTAGTCCCGACAGGCTTATTTTCGTCCCGAGTGGGACGTTTCAATATCGGTGACACCATGCTGGTCGAACAGGCTCCGCAAGGCTTCCTGACCGTCGACCGCTTCAAGCAGGCGGGCAGGAGCCAGGATTTATGGCTCATCGCCACCGGCACCGGGATGGCGCCGTACATCTCGATGTTGCGTGATGAGTCGATATGGAAGCGATTCGAAAACATCATCCTGGTGCTCTCGGTCCGCGAACGCCACGATCTGGGTTACACGGAAGAATTGGAACGGCTCGCGGCCGAACATGCGAGCGAAGGCATGGCGAAATTTCACTTCGTCAAAACGCTCACCCGTGACACGCTGCATGGTGCGTTGCACGGCCGAATCAATACGCTGGTGGAATCAGGTGCGCTGGAAACTGCCGCAGGCGTTCCGCTGAGCGACGCGCGTTCGCGCTTCATGTTGTGTGGCAATCCCGAAATGGTCGAAACGATGCGCAAGCTGCTAAAAAGCCGAGGATTTCGGATGAACCGAAAACTTGAGCCGGGACACATTATTGTTGAGAACTACTGGTAGAAATTGAACTGCGCGGACGGTGTGAATGGTGAATAAAGCCTGACGAAATCTTCCCGCGACCGCTTGGCAAATTAACCCGGAGCCCATCCTTTGAATATGAATTTCGCGCGCAATCGACCTACAGCCGGTGCGACTGCACTTTTGTTGGTTTGCCTCGCTGTGATGTTGGTGTCCTGCGCAACGCCGCCGCCGGCAGAGGTGCCCAGGGTCGTCGCTTTGCCCGTTGCGGTAACGCCAGAACCAATTCGAAAACCAGGGCCACCAGTTGCTCCGATTCGAAATGTAAGCGAAACTTTCTTTGGTCAAACCGTAGTTGATCCTTATCGCTATCTTGAGGACGTGAAGAATCCGGATGTCATTGCGTACATGAAGGGGCAGGGTGAGTTTGCACGCGCGACACTTGATGCCATACCCGGGCGGGCGGCGTTAGAAGCGCGAATTGGCGCGCTTTCTGGAGCAAGTGTTTCGATTACCAACGTGCAGATTTCCGGTACGGGCACGGCGTCACGGGTGTTTTATTACAAGATTTCACCCGGTGAAAGTATGCACAAGCTTTACGTGCGCGAAGGCATCGCCGGCAAAGAGCGGCTGCTTTTCGATGCACAAACACTCAACAGCCCTGGCCGCCGCTACGCACTCGACTACTATCTTGCGGCGCCGGATGGCAAACACGTGTTGGTAGGGATCGCCGCCGGCGGGTCGGAAGAAACCTCGCTCCGGATTGTCGACGTGGCAACAGCGCGTGACCTCGACGTGGTCATTGATCGCATCGGTTTTGCAGCAGAGAGCGGCTGGTCTGACGATAGCCGCGCGTTTTTCTATAACCGCTTGCCCGCCGCAGCGTCTAGCGATAAAAAGAACCGCTATTTGCATAGCCGCGTGTATCGTCACGTGCTTGGGCGTGATACGGCCAAGGATGAAGCTGTATTTGGCCGCGGCGTCGCAAGCGGCACCAAGATCGATTTTGCCGACATCGACATTCCGGGCGTGCACATGTCTGCCGATGGGCGCTTTCTGTTGGGCAGCATCCGGCATGGTGACCTGAACGAAATCAGCCTGTACGTCGCGCCCGCATCCGGCCCTGCCTCCCTCTACTCGCAGCCCCTGGCATGGCGCAAGGTAGTTGATCCCAAAGATCTCGTCACCAGCTATGCCGTTCACGATGGCGCGCTGTATTTACTCACTGCCAAGAACGCGCCGCGCAACAAGGTGGTTCGTACCTCCGTTGCGCGCCCTGATTTTCCCACCGCCACGACCATCGTCCCGGCCGGTGATACCGTGATCAAACAATTGGCCGTCGCACAGGATGCGCTGTATATCCGTGAATTATTCGGCGGTGTGGATCGCCTGCAACGACTCAACTTCAGCAACTCTGTTTTTAGCGGCGGCAAACTCGAGTTTGTTCGCTTGCCGTTTGACTTGGCGATTCGGCAGATCGTTACCCACCCGAAGAGGCCTGGCGCGATACTGCGGCTGGAAGGGTGGACGGAAGCGCCGCGCTACGTGAATATCGAGGAGCGCACCGCGAACGTCATCGCCTTGCCTTTGCTGCCAAAATCCAGCGTCGATTTTTCGGAAATTGATGAAGTGCGCTTGATGGTAACGGCCAAGGATGGCGTTCAGGTGCCGATTTCGCTGATCTACAAAAAGGGCACTCGGCTCAACAGCAGCAACGCGACACTACTGCGCGGCTATGGCGCATACGGCATCACCGTCTCGCCTACCTTCAATCCAGCGGCGCTGGCATGGCTGGAACGTGGTGGAATTCTTGGCACTTGCCACGTGCGCGGTGGAGGCGAGTTTGGTGACCCTTGGCACAAAGATGGGCAAAAGCTCACCAAACCAAATACCTGGCGAGACCTCATTGCCTGCGCCGAGTATCTGGTGGAACGCAAGTTCACACGCAAAGAAAAGCTGGCCATTCAAGGTGGTAGTGCCGGCGGTATTACCGTCGGCCGCGCGTTGACGGAGCGGCCCGACTTGTTTGCTGCCGTCGTGCCAAGCGTAGGTGTGCTCGATGCATTACGCGCTGAATTCACCCCAAACGGGCCACCCAATATCCCCGAATTTGGCAGCGTAAAGACGGCGGACGGATTCAAGGGTCTGCAAATGATGAGCAGCTATCATCACGTCAAGGATGGCACGACCTATCCGGCGGTTTTGTTGATGCACGGCGTAAACGATCCTCGCGTGGAGGTATGGCAGTCGAGCAAAATGGCGGCCCGGCTACAGGCGGCAACCGCACAAGGGAAAGATGCTGAACCCGTGCTGCTGCGACTGGATTACGATGCTGGACACGGCGTCGGTTCTACGCGTTCGCAGCGCAACGGCGAGCTTGCCGACATCTATTCGTTCCTGTTGTGGAAATTTGGCGATCCGCAGTTTCAGCCGAAGTAGGAGGGCAAATGGCCGAGAAAATTGTCCGCGAATTTCATCACACACTGTTGTGGCCGGTGCAATTGCGACCAATGAAGCGCGACGCGAGTGCGGGCGTGGTGCATTACTGGGAAACGCTGCAGCGCAATCCCGGTCCTTGGACATATGTCGAAGATCCACTTCTCATCAACGACGACACCTGTTTGCTCGGTTACGAAGAGTTTGTCTATTTCCTGCCATATGTGCAGCGCTTTCTGTACGGTGTGGGCGACGAGGGAACCGGTCGCCAATCGTCGCTGCATGTGTTTCGTCGCCGCGACATCAAGCAAGCGCAAATCCAGTTGCGCCCCGGCGAGCCGGTGATGACGCTGGACGTGCTGCGCACGCGACTGTATTTTTTCTACGATATCGATGTCGCCTTGCTGGTATTTGAGGTGGCGGGTAAAGACCTGCCGCTGCACGATGTAGTTGACATCATGGATCGGCTGGGCCGTCCATATCCGCCAGCATGGGACGCATCCAAGCACGGTGCGCATACTCCCGAGAAGGTGACTTTCCTCGGGGAGGACGGCGCGGTCCTCGCCGAATCGGACTATGGCGACCAGACCAAATATGTGGATCTGGTGCGTAATACCAGGCAGACGCCAATTTCCAGGCATTGGGAATACCTGTTGCAACCGATGTTTCCTGCGTCTGCAGCGGCGACGCCCGGCGTTGCCCACGGGCCAAAGCCAGCCACGCGAAAGGGTTTACGCTACACGCAGTTGGAAAATAAACGCATCCCGGTGATGTCCTATCTCACTTTCGATGACCCCAGGGAACTGTCGCGCGGCGACATGGTGCGCATTGGCTTCGC
>JANMZU010000785.1:0-5667 GCA_031383585.1 Betaproteobacteria bacterium | reverse complement strand
AGCGACCACTCGCGCCTACGCGCGCGCGAAGGAAGTGCGGCCTGAGGCACCGACGGAAATGTCGGACGCGCAGAAAAAGATTTTGTTCGGCCAGGACAAGAACACGATCAAGTGACGGCCAACCCCATAACCCTGGATGCTCTCCGGCGCTACACGGTGACGCGTTCACTGTTTGCGCCGCTCAACATTGAGCAGGCGATCAAGAAGCTGGGCTACCTGCAGGCGGACCCGATTCGGGCGCCGGCGCGTGCGCAGGACCTGATCCTGCGTCACCGCGTGAAGGACTATCGAGCTGACGATCTGGAGAAGAATTACGCTTCGCTGGCGGTCTTCGAAGACAGTATCTATAACTATGGCTTCTTCCATCGCGATGAAGTGGCGCTGCTGCATCCGCGCTCCATTTCGCAGCATTGGCGCGACTTCATGGCGGAACACCTGCCATTGCGTCGTCGCGTATTGGCTTACCTGAAAGAGCACCAGCACGCCCATCCGAGGGATATTGAAAAGTCGCTTGGCAGCGACCGGCGCGTCAACGGTTGGGGCGGCACTTCATCGGCGACGACACTGATGCTCGAAGGTCTGCATCGCGAAGGCAAGGTGGGCGTATTGCGGCGCGATGCAGGCATCCGGGTTTACGCACCGGCCCCCAAAGCGGATCGGGTATTGGCAGGAACCGCGCGCGCCGACGGGCTGGTGCGACTGATGGTTTATCTATATGCACCGATGCCGATGAGCGCGTTGCTGCGCTTTGCGCGCGTGATGAGCGAGGTAAGGCCGGGAGTGGATTGCGAGAAGCGACTCGCCTTGATGGTCAAGCGGGGTGAGCTTCGTGTGGAGAAAGTGGATCACGTGAGTTACGTTTGGCCAGCCGCCGAAGCCATACCGGAGGAGGTTGAACACAGGGTGTATCTGCTGGCGCCATTTGATCCCGTCGTTTGGGACCGCATTCGTTTTGAACATCTTTGGGGCTGGCCGTATCGATTCGAGGCTTACACACCTGTGGAAAAGCGTAAGCTGGGGTATTACGCGTTGCCGCTGTTATGGCGGGAACAGGTTATTGGATGGGCGAATGTGGCCTCAGGCGGGGCGGGGCGCAAGACGGATTTCAAGGTGCAGATTGGCTACGTGGCGGGAAAGCCGCCACGAGTCGATGCAGTCGTATTCAAGCGGGAATTGGCGGACGAAATTGCGCGTTTGCGAGCGTTTCTGGAAGTGCGCTAACGGCGCTGCCGTTTCATTGCGCGGCGGTTTCAAACTCCAGTACCGGCGCGCCTCGCAGCATGAAACTGGCTTGGGATGGGCATGAAATGGCGGTCTACGCGGTTGGCTATTTTCGAGACTGGATATCTGTACGCCCTAACCCCACCCAAACCCCCTTGCAGGGCGCGCTGGCCGCTACATCGGCCAGCCGTTTCGCGAGCGCGGCGCTGGATTAGTTATGGTTTTGACTTCGCCGGAAATGGCGGCAACACTGGAACCTTCATCGGCTCCTTTGCCATTTTGTCCATCAGGTAGCCGATGGCGGCGTCCAATTGTGCATCTGCTCCGTTGAAGGTCGCGTTCGGCAGATTATCGACTTCCATGTCGGGTTTCACACCGGTACCCTCAGTGATCCAGTTGTGTTCACCTTTCGATCCAGGACCGTCCTGCACAAATACGCCCGACTCTGCGGCGCGGGCAATGCCGTTGTCGCGCAAGCGATTCTGATCCGAGAGCCAGATTCCCGCGCCTGCCGTCGTCGTGCCGATCAACGGCGCAATACCCAAGCGTCGCAAGCCCTGCGCCATGGTTTCGCCATCCGAATAGGTTTCTGCGTCGATGATCGCAACGACGTGACCACGGAAAGCAAGTTGCTGGTTCCAGCTTACCGCGTCGGACTGGCGAGACTGCCAGAAGTGCCATGCGCGGCGTTGCAGTTTTTCGATGATCCATGAGTCGATGCTGCCACCGCGGTTGTAGCGCAGATCGATGATCAGACCTTCCCGCTGGTAGACCGGATAGAACTCACGCGCCCAGCGGGCGATGTCGTTGGCGCCCATCGCCTGCAGATGTACATAGCCAATGCGGTTGTTACTGATTTTCTCGGCTCGCCCCTTACGCTCATTTTCCCAGGACAGGTATCGGAGATCACGATCCGCTCGCGCGCTAACCGGCGTCACAATAACGTCGCGCGATTTTCCGCCGGCCTCGCTCACTCTCAGCAGCACCTGCTTGCCCACCTGATTGCGCAACAGCTCGCCAATGCTCGCCACCGATGCGGCTGGTAATCCATTCACAGAAGTAATGGTGTCGCCCACCTTTACATTGACTTCCGTTTTGGCCAGCGGGCTGCGCTCTTCGAGCAATTCCGGGTCGCCGCCAAACAGCCTGACGACGCGAAAACCCTGTGCTGTCTTCACCACATCGGCAGCTAATGCAGCGACATCGATCGTATCCTCGCCTTTGCGCAAGTCGCTGGTACCTACCTGGCTATGCAACGCTGTTGCCTCTGCTGCCATCTGCGCCAGCACATCGTTGACTTCGGCGCGGTCGGTCACACGCGCCATCAGCGGCTCATATCTTGCTCGTACTTTTTTCCAGTCTGCTCCGTGCATGTTCTTGTCATAGAAGAAATCCCGATGCATGCGCCACGCATCGACAAACATCTGCTTCCACTCCTCTCTCGGGTCAACCGCAATTGACCAGTCGCGCAGGTTGACGGCGAACTTGGCTTGCTCAGCCTGAGGCGGCGCTGACTTTCCTGTATCGAACATGAATAGATCGTTGACTTTCCTGACCAGCAGCTTCTTCCGGTCTTCGGTCAACTGGTAGCTGCGAATTTCATCAAAGAAAAGTTCGACAGTCGGCGGCATTGGATTTGGCGCTTCAATTGCCACCGAGCGCAGCGATAACTTGCGCTCGACTGCGGTTTCGGTGACCACAAAATACAACCGTTTTCCATCGGTTGAGAGTCGACTGTAGTTACCAGCGGGCACTGGCACCTCGTACAGACGATCGCTCAGGCCGGCCAGCACCAAAGGGGCAATCTTCGGCGGTGGCTGCTTGCCTGCATCTTTTGCGACGGCCTTCTCGTCTGTCTTGCCGTCCACCGTACCGTCTGATTTTCCATCCGCAGAAGCGGGCGCTTTGGGCGGCTCCGCCTTCTTTTCCGGCTCAGGTTTTTGTAATTCATCTTTTGGCAGAAACGGCCACCGAGCGGTCGGATCGAGTGCCAGCGCGTATATTTTTGTTTGCCGGTCAAAGTAAGGTTCAGGATTGCGCTGCCCCCACGGGCTAGTGACCAGGCTGCGCAAATTGCGGTTGCCGAGCAAGTACAGCCACTTGCCATCCGGGCTGAAGGCAGGTTCGCGCGCGTCGTAGCGATCACTGGTGAGTTGCGTCAGCTTGCCCGTCGAAACCTCGATCAGTTGCAGCGTTTCAAACTGGTTCTGGGCACTCTTGCTGAAGGTGATCCAGCGACTATCGGGCGACCACACAACACTTTCGTACGCATCGAACTTGCTGTGATCGACTTGCTTATCTTCACCGCTGGCCAAATTGAGCAGATACAGGCGGCGGTCTTTATCGAAATGAGCGACCCATTTGCCGTCAGGTGAGGGGAACGCTCGCTGGCGCAACACGGTAGCGCCTTTGGTCAGTTGCCGAGGTTCACCGACGCCGTTCGCCGCAAAACGCCACAACTCGACTTCGCCTGACTTGTCGGTAAATGTGAACACACTCTTGCCGTCATGCGAGAAAGCGACGTCACGGGCCCGGAGGTCGGATGCGCGCGTCACTTCGACACGGCGGCCATTGCCGGCTGGTACCACCACCACATGGCCGCGGACGGTAATGGCGACGCGATCCCCCGTCGGCGAGGGGGCGACCGCGGTGACAAAATCCCAGGGTGTCTTTACCCAGCGCGTGCGGGTGTGTTCCAAATCAGATTGCAGAATCAGCGCGAGTTTGGTGTCAGTATTGCTTGCGGTATCGAGAATATGGATGTCGGCGCCGCGCTGGTAGGCAATGCGTTTGCCGTCCGCAGAAATCGATGCGCCGCGAATGTCGAACTCGGTGTGGCGCGTGTGCTGCTTCAGGTCGCGCCCGTCGGGGGCCATGGACCAGATGTTAAGGGTGCCGTCGCGGTCCGATATGAAATAGACGCGGCCAATACCGCAGAGTGGCTGCCGGCTGGTACCTGCGTGGTCGGCGGTCAGCGGCTGGGCTTCCTTGCCAGCTTCGAAGCGCCAGATTTTCTGTGCCAGCCCACCCTGGTAGTTTTTTACGTTATCGCTGATCTGAACCTGCCTGGCGAAGTACAGCGTGCTGCCGGCATAACAGCCCTCCGCAGCCTGATGCAGCGGAATTGGCGCCGTCACCCGACTGGCGGGGTCGATAGTGTAAAGGCGCGGGTCGGGCTTGCCGGAATAGCGTTGCGTTGCGTAAAGCACTTTTCCGTCAGGCGTCCAGCCTTGCACCAATGCAGCGTCGCCATCGAACGTCAAGCGGACCGGCGCACCGCCTGTGGCGGGCATCACATAGACCTCAGCCGGCCCCTCATAGCGCGCGGTGAACGCGATCCACTTTCCATCGGCAGAAATTGCCGGGTTCGACTCTGCCGCCAGATTGGTCGTTAGCCGCTGCGCATAGCCACCCGATAGGCCGGTGCGCCAAAGGTCACCTTCGGCGACGAAGACGATGCTGTCGTTAGAGATGGCCGGTTGTCGATAGTAACCCTCAGCGGCGGATGCCGTTACTGACACGCCAGCTATCGCTGAAAGCGCAAGGATGGCGACTAAACTGCGGGCAATTCGGGTCATTGGACAACGCTCCACGATGAAGGGTTAATGCGAAATGGTAACCGCGAATGGATTGTTCGGCAGTAACAGATTGTCGCAGGCCAATTGAAGGCGTCCTGCCCACCGGGAGCGCTAATTCTGCTATCGTCGAAGCATGGTTCCTGACGCTATTGATCTAAAGCAAGTTCGGCGCGCGCTGGTGGTGAAACTTCGTCACCACGGCGATGTGCTGCTGACGTCGCCCGTCGTGCAGGTTTTGAAAAATCATGCGCCGCACATCGATGTCGATGCGCTGGTTTATCAGGACACGCGCGAAATGTTGAGCGAGCACCCCGCCATCAGCGAAGTGCATTGCATCGACCGCGACTGGAAACACCAGGGCGTGGTGCGGCAGGGGGCGGCGGAATTGAAGCTGCTGCGCGCACTGCGCGCGCGGCAGTACGACCTGCTAATCCACCTCACCGAACATCCGCGCGGCGCATGGCTAACCCGCCTGCTCGGTCCGCGCTATTCGGTGGCGCAGCGAGCGCAGGGCATCAACGAAGGCCGCGATTCTTACCTGTGGAAAACCAGTTTCACCCACACTTTTCCCTCGCCGCGGGCGACCTTTCGCCACACTGTGGAAACGAACCTCGATGCGCTGCGGCGACTCGGCATCTACCCGTCCGAAGCGGAGAAAAAGCTGGTGCTGGTGCCGGGCGAGATTGCGGAGAAGAAAGTGCAGGCATTGATGGACTTGCATGGTATCGAACACAAGCGTTTCATCCACATCCATCCGACCTCGCGGTGGTTTTTCAAGACTTGGCCATCGCGTAACTTTGCGGAGTTGATTCTCGAGCTCGGGCGCAGTGGTCAACGGGTGGTGCTGACCGCAGCGCCTGCCCCTGAC
>JANMZU010000784.1:0-2117 GCA_031383585.1 Betaproteobacteria bacterium | reverse complement strand
CATCGATTGGCCACCGTGCAACACGCCGATCAAATCTTGGTGATCGACGAAGGCGTTATTGCCGAACAAGGCACCCACGCCGAGTTGGTTGCCCAGGGCGGAATCTACGCAGGCTTACGATCTGCCCAAGAACTGACAGCGGTGTAGGAGTAAGCCGACAAAATTGCCGGCGGTCTTGATGGTGCGCGCGCGCCTGCCGGGAATAGCCGCACACAAACGCCGAATTTAAGCTTGCGTCACATTGCGTTGTTCAAGCAATGCAACCAGAAACTTAACTGCTTCACGAACCTGAAGGCAATCAATATGAATTTCTTCATATGGCTGATAGTTGGCGGCGTCATTGGCTGGCTCGCCAGCATTGCTATGAAAACGAATGGACAGCAAGGCTTGTTTTTGAACGTCGTCGTCGGCATTGTTGGCGCGATGCTTGGTGGATGGGTGATCTCGCCGATGGTTGGCGTGGGCACCATTAACCAGGACAACTTCAGCATGCCTGCGCTTCTGGTCTCGTTTGTCGGCGCCATCATTCTTTTGGCAATCGTTAACTTCATTAGCCGCCCTAGCACACGTTAGAACTGCACGCTAACCCATCATCATCTTTCTCAGAGGAATTAAAAATGAGCTATAAAACAGAAACGATCAAAACAACTGAGGCAAACAATCGCGATCCTATTACCGACGCGCCGGGCGCACATCCCATCGGCACAGGTATCGGTGCTGCTATTGGCGGCGCCGCCGCGGCAGTAGGAACCGGAGCCGCCATTGGCGCTGCTACCGGCACCGTTGTCGGACCGGTTGGAACGATTATCGGCGCAGCGATCGGCGCCGTGGTCGGTGGTCTGGCTGGCAAAGGCGTTGCCGAGGCAGTCGATCCGACGGTCGAGGAAACATACTGGCGCGAGAACTATACGAATCGTCCTTACGCCAAAAGCGCAAGTTTCGATGATTATGGTCCTGCTTACCAATACGGCGTCCACTCGTATAGCAAGTACGAGGGCCGCAATTTTTCCGATGTCGAAACTGACCTTGCACGCGATTGGGAAACGTCGCGCGGTAACTCCAAACTTGACTGGAATGGAGCCCGGGTTGCGTCGCAGGATGCATGGGATCGCCTAAGCACCAGGAGCGAGCATTCCACCCCTGGACATTCAAACCGGGACGCCAGGTAGAAATCCTGCCAACGGCGGCGCGAAGGCGCCGCCGTTTTCATTTCTGAATCACCACCTATAAGCCAGCGATAAGCCCTGCCCCATGAAAACGTCTCTCAGTCATTTAAAGCAGTACAAGCAAATCGTGCAGTTGCTGTGGAAGTACGGTCGCGCGGATATGGTTGCCGGGATGGATTCGGACGATGACTTGACCGGTGGCAGTCCGGCCATCGCGGATATCGGCGGGGCGGCGCCGGAAGAGCTCGCCGACGACCTTGAGGCCATGGGCCCGACGTACGTCAAACTCGGTCAGATTCTCGCCAGTCGTCCGGATCTCCTGCCGGACACCTACATCAAAGCGCTGTCACGCTTGCACGATAAGGTGAAGCCGTTCTCGTACGCGGAAGTCGAAGAAATCGTGACGACTGAGCTCTGCGTGCGCATTTCCAAGGCATTTTCCCGATTCGATGTCGAGCCTCTTGCGGCGGCTTCGCTGGGCCAGGTTCACACGGCGGTCCTGCGTGATGGAAGACTGGTGGTGGTCAAAGTGCAGCGACCGGGCATCGCCAAGCAGATTGCACAAGACCTGGATGTGCTCGCGCAAATTGCCGGCTGGCTGGATGGCCATACCGATTTCGGACGACGCCATCACCTAGAAGAGATCGTTGCGGAGTTTCGCGTCGTCCTGCAACAGGAGCTCAATTACGAACGCGAGGCGAATAACCTCAGAACGATGGCGACGAATCTAGAGGCGTTCGAGCTCATTTTCGTTCCTCAACCCATTGCCGACTATTCCACGCGCCGCGTGCTGACGATGGACTATGTGCAGGGTCGTAAGATCACGTCGCTCGGTCCACTTACGCCGATGGAGATGCCGGGTGATGCGTTGGCCGAAGAGCTGTTCAAGGCGTACCTGAAACAGGTACTGGTCGATGGACTTTTCCACGCCGATCCACATCCCGGCAATGT
>JANMZU010000680.1:0-2596 GCA_031383585.1 Betaproteobacteria bacterium | reverse complement strand
TCCACATTAATTTGGCCGCCATGTTTGGCGACACTGTGCTTGACGATGGCCAGTCCGAGGCCGGTTCCGGAGATATTCCCCACGTTGCTCGCGCGATAAAAAGTCTCGAACAAGCGCGGCAGATCTTCCTTCGATAATCCGATCCCACTATCGGTTACGCTGAACACCATCTCGCTAGCATTACAGTTGACGTCAAAGCGCACCTTGCCGCCATTGGGAGAATACTTGACCGCGTTGGACAACAGGTTGCCCATAATATGGCGCATTAGCTTCTCGTCGATCACGACTTCCACGGCGCAGCCCGTCATATCTAATTCCAGTTCCGCTCTTGTACCCTGCTGAGCGGCGGCCGCGGTCAGCGTTTCGTCACGAATTGCTTGGCACAGCACATCCAGTATCACTGGTTTAGGATTGAATTCGAGCTTTTCCGCTTCGACCTTGCCGATCAGCAGCACGTCATCAAGCATTTGTGTCATGCGTCTCACCGCTGTCTCGATGCTGCCGATCAGTTCCACGCGCTCGGCCGCAGGCATCTTGTCGCTGTAATATTTGAGCAATTCGGCAGAGGAGAGAATGGTTGCCAGCGGTGTGCGGAACTCATGAGATGTCATCGCGACAAAGCGCGACTTGAGCAGGTTCAGTTCCTTCTGCTTTTCCAGCGATACGCGGATGTCTTCTTCGGCTTGCTTGCGGCGCGTGATATCGGCGATGAACGAAAGCGTCGCCGGACTGCCATGCCAATCCACGAGGACGGCAGATACCTGCACCCAGATCGGCGTGCCGCTCTTGTGGACGACGCGGAAATCATATTTGGATTCGAACACTTCGCCCTGGAGCCGACGTTCTCGATTTTCGAGGATGAGCGCAAGATCCTCGTGATGCACCACCGGCGTAAAGTCGCTGCCGATAATTTCCTCACTGGTGTAGCCGAGCAGGTTCAGGAAAGCGGGGTTGGCGAAAATGAACTTCCCGTCTTGCACAACCGTCATCCCCTCGGTCACGTTGTCGACGACAGTTTGATATTGTTCTTTCGAGAGGCGCAAGCTTTCTTCCAGCTGCTTGCGAGCCGTAATGTCCATCACCACCCAGACCGTGCCCTGCGTGAGATCAGCCGCATTGACGGCGCGTCCGGACAGGTAGGCCCAGAAGCGGCTGTCGTCGGCGCGGCGCATCTGCATTTCGGTCTCGAAGAACTGGTCTTTTTTTACCGCGGCCATGACCGCGGTACCAACCCGGATATATTCTTCGCGCGTAAGATAATATTGCTCGAGTGAATGCCCGATGTAATTGATCTCTTTGCCGCGAAACAACTGCATGATGACGCGGTTGGCCCAATGCACGCGTCCCTGTGGATTCAGGAACGCGATACCGACAATCGAGTTCTGCAGAATGGTTTCTCGTTCCGACAAGCTCTGCGTCAGGCTGTCCTGGAGGCGTTTACGCTCGGTGATGTCGGTGATAAAGGAAAGCGTCGCTGATCGACCTTCCCAGTCGATCATGACGGCAGAAAGCTCCACCCAGCGCGTATCGCCAGAATGGCCGTTGACTCTGAATGCATACTTCGGTTCGACGTATTCGCCGCGCATTCGGCGCGCGTAGTGATCCACCACGATGGACCGGTCTTCCGGGTGTATCGATTCAGTAAACGGCTGTGCACGCAACTGCTCCAGACTGCGACCGACCAGATGCTCGGTACGCGGATTGGCAAATACGATTCGCGCATCCTGAACGACCAGGATGCCCTCGCTCACGTTGTCGATGACGTGCCGAAGGCGCTGCTCCGAACTAAGCAATGCTGCTTGGGCAAAGTGGCGTTTAGAAATATCGCGGATGAAGGCGCCAAACATGGTGCGTTTTTCGAGTTTGATCGGCCACACCGAAAGTTCCACGGGAATCTCGCGGCCATCTTTGCGCAATGCCGACATTTCGAGCTGGCGATTCATGATCTTTGGCTCGCCACCGATCACCACGCGTGCGCGCCCCGCCTCGTGTCGCTCGCGCATCGCCGGCGGAATCATCAGCTCCGATAATCGCTTGCCTATCGCCTCTTCCGCAGTCCAGCCAAACATCTTTGCCGCGCCGGGATTCCAGCTCGCCAGAAGACCCTCCTCGTCCATCGTTACCACGGCATCATTGGACGACTCAAGCAGTTGCCTGAAGACCGAGTCACTCTCAAGCAGTGCCTCCTGCGTCTTTGCCTGCAATAAGTGGGCATCAGCCGGGGCAGACTGACCGATGGGAGCGTTAGTATTCATGCGCCTTGAATGAAGGATGTCAAAATGTCCTCTCGGCTATCAATGCCTGGTCGGACTATCGTGGCGGCGTAGGTTTGGGAGGACGCTGGCATCGGCGAATCTTACTAGGTGAAGTATGTGCAGGCAAATGGTTATCCCGTTACAGAGCGCATGATAGAACGAATATTTATTGCCATGCGCCACAGGCATTGCGTAAAGTCGTCAGCAGGGCTGTGCCGCCGTCAAAGTGAGAAAGTGCAATGCGAATAATCCTGAAAGCAATAGCAGCACTGTCACTGCTTATCATAATGCTGCTGGTCGGCTTTGTGGGCGCATTCTGGGCGCCGGACCGCAGCGTCGCC
>JANMZU010000290.1:0-3742 GCA_031383585.1 Betaproteobacteria bacterium | reverse complement strand
ATGCATGAACGCGCAAATCAGAGGCGTGAGCGAGAGTGAGCAGAATTCATGCTCGCTGCAATCTGCTTTCGGCCGCACTCAATTTGCAGAAAACGCTTTGACGCCCTTGACTCAAAAATTCAAAGGGGGCAGTGCGAATTGTTTTCAAAACAAATGGCTCCGATCGTTCGTATCAGAAAGCCGAAAAAATTGGAATGTTAGAACTGACCCCGGATTTGGTAATCTAGATCCAAACCTCACGCGGAAGAACAGTACGAAGACTCGCGCATCGAAAATCCACTTCTTCCATGAGCTTCGTGACAATTCGATGAATCAATTTTAGTTCACCTCTAAGAAATGGACTTCGCGCGACGCGTAAGACTGCCCCATGACCATCAAAATGCAACTTCAGGTAAATCTCCGACCATTCAGCATCAGAATGAGCGACTTCACGATTCCGCATTTCTATCAAGAAGTCGTGTATCCCTCGCTGCTTCGAAGTAAGTACCCGTAGAAGTGATCCCGGCAGTGACTTCTCAGCAAAACTTGACTGCCCTCTGCTATTCACAAACGGGCGCGCGTACGCTACAACGAGCGCTGTCGTCAGTGCCATAAGAAGCGGACTTGGCGCCGTTTTGCGCGTAATTGGTATTCGTGCTCGCAACAACTCTTCGATGGTCGCTTGCGCTTCCTCAAGATCATTGTACGAAAGATAGAGCCGTCGATACATGCGCAGCGCTGACTGGAGTTCCGGTCCGACGCTCGCTCGCTCCATTTCATCAGTTTGATTGGCTGTATTCACGTTTGCCAGCTAACAGACATGAAAGTTGCTTTACCTTTGTGCCGTCCGGGTATCACTACCGTCAGCGCAAATTGCTTGTGAATAGAAAACACTTCACTTTTGAACCCCTAAAACTAGTCGCCGTAGCCTTTCGGCACTTGAAGGAGACGCAGTTGGGGGTCCATGTGCGCCTTACGCTTCGCAACACCGTGGAATGAATTGACCTCAACGTCCTCGTTGCCCCACTGGTCCCATCCCGGCCTGCGAAATCGGGCAAACAATTCAAGATACGGTCCCGGTGAACAAGACTCGACAAGATCATAAATCTCGTCGGGTTTCCTCGAGTGTTCGCGTTTGCGCGTAGACAACAAATTGACCTGCGTTCGGCCTGGTTGCAACGTCCTCATACTGCCCCTAACGCCAAACAAGATTAGCTCGGTAACATTTCTAAAATAGAATCCAACGCCACGACCATCGGGTCCACCATCCTTGCGAACCTTGTACCAGACCAAATTTGATTTGTAGGTATACCCCCAGGCCTCCATGACACGAAGTCCCTCTTGCAGCAAGGCATTTGGAACCCACAAATACAGATGTGACTTCGCGGCTGCGAGCTTTGGAACTGGCAATTCCAAAATCTCTTTGAGCTCCATCGTCGGATAACGCAACAAGCGTTTGTGCTCTGGTGCCATCTTGCCAGTCCTGTTTTGGAACTGCCAAGGTGGATCAGCCAAAATTGTTGAATACGAGCCTGTGGCCTTGCCAAGTAAGTCTTCTGCTGGGTTTATCTCAGGAATGCTATATATTTTTGGCATTTTTTCGTCTCTATCTTTTGCTCAAGCCGTTACCACGGCGCTGGGGATTCCAATTAGTAACAGTGGACATGGATTTCCGACGCCCCTCCGTACGCGGTCTTCGAGTTTTCGCCAATGGGTTGTTGCTTCACCAAATTTATCTGACACAAATGCATGTGCCCAGCCTTGCTCAAATGAGCCCTTGGATTTGGTTGCCCTTTCAATAAGCTCTCGTTGACGTGGCGTGGGCGTATAGAACTTTGAGAGCTTACTCAAGTCGTCCACTTGCTCCTTTCGCGCAAACGCCACAATCAAATCCCGCATATCTTCTTGCAGCGAAACACCCCGCGTAATTATCGCCCCAATCGAGATCACGCCGTCCGCGTGCAATCGCTTAAAATTTTCTAGGTCACGATCAAAAAAAGGATCTTTGTTATTCCATTCAATTTCGAGAGCGAATGTTCCACCTGGGAACACCTTAACGTGATCGATCTCATGTGAAATTGACTCTTTTTCCTGGCCGTCGACAATTTTCTTGATCTCAAAGTTATGCTTTTTCCAACCGAACTTGCCTGCTAGTGACCTGCGAATTCGCTGAGTCAGTTCGCCCTCACCTCCACCTCCGTAAACCAACTCATGAATCGGTACTGAAATCTCTGAAAGAACAGTTTCGAGTTCAGATACCGCCGAACCCATGTCATGTTTCAGTATCGCTTCGGCATGATGCAGAGCGAGAACCTGAAACCCTTTTTTCTTGATCGTCCTGAACACAACTATTCCCCCAAAACGCGTTACTTAAGCAGGTCGTGAATGCTAAGTCATCCGACATAAGATGCGACTCATACTCCATTATGGATTAGCGGAAATGCCTGTGACGGATTATTTAGAAGGGGGTGATCGCTATTCGGAATCTACTTCGCTTGAGGCGCGAAGGACTAACTGAGACATCACACACGCCAAAACCACGTCATGTTTGGAAGACTGAAAACGCCTCACCTCTACCTGCGTAAAGAACTCGGTTAACGATTCCATGACATCAGCATTGACGCTATCGGGGGCTGCGGCCATCCGCTCGACCTTCGTGCGATGTTCGCGCACAAAGTGCATAGCGATGTAAGTCCTCGCACGTCTTTGCTGCTGGGAAGCTTCTTGGCAAAAAACAGCGCGCCTTGCGGTTTTACAAGCTTGGCCAGATAGGCGCCAACGGTCGTGGTCAGGTCAGGTCAGGTCGACGAAGTCTTCCTGGTCGGCAACCTATCCGGCGTGAGTATCAGTGCGCCCCCAAGTTCCAACAACGATTAGCGGAACATGCGATTCTCCCGACGTCAAACCGCTTTGACTTCAATTCGCACCAGCGCCGCTTCAATTTCCTCGATGGTGCAACCGGTGAGGTCCTTGTGGAATTCGTCAATGATCCGGCTCGCGACTTCCTTGTGATAGTGCTTGCGAAGCTCACCCAGCGTACGCGGCGGTGCGACGACCACGAGTGACTGGAAATCACCACTAAGCGCTTTCACGCGCAGCAGATCGGCAGCTTCAGCGGCAAAGCGGTCTTCTTCAATCTGGTGGAAGTCGGTTTCGCCCATCGCGCTGCTGCGGTTGCCAACGCCACCGGGTCCGCGACCGGGTGCATCGGTGGTCAAGTCGCGGTTGGCGGCGTTGTCTTGCTCGCGATGCGATTCCAGCCGCAGGTCGATATGTTCGTCTTGACCATGATTGCGCAGGAAGAGCATTTTGCGTCCATCGGCGACGAGGACCAGGGTATTTCTAGGCAGGTTCATGGGGCACTTTCCAGTTTGTTAGTGAGGCGTCCATCTTGTTCGAGTTGGCGGCGATTGTCGGTGCGATAGCGCACTGACGCTGCATCTGGAAACCACAATCGGGCCGCACCTGCTTTGTAGGTCGTCCCGATTCGCTACGGATCGCTCTTCTGCTAAGCGCCGATTCAATCTGTTGCTGAAAGCGATTGCCTCAGAGTACGAAGTTGCCATTAGTTGCTTCCCTGTTTTCGTCCAGACGTTCTGGCTCTATGCTCGCTTTGAACAATGCGCATCTGGTCCGATGGTCTATCTTGCCGTCCAGCGTTTTTCGCACTTCTCATCTTTCCCAGCGAAATTCGCGATCGCTGATGGATCTTTGGAGACTTATTCGCACATTTGGGGTTTTGCCAGTTGCGCTGTTTGAAGAC
>JANMZU010000586.1:0-8835 GCA_031383585.1 Betaproteobacteria bacterium | reverse complement strand
AGACGCTGAATGGCGCGCGGATACTAGGTTTTCGCTATTTCCGCAGCCGCTTGCACGAACCCTTGATCATTCGGTTTGCTTTGTGCCAAGGCTGGGTCAGAGAAGTAGTGTGGCGACATGATCTGTACACCGTGCTCGTTGAAAACATCCTGAATATTGCCTTGCAGCACGCTAAGCATTTCGGCGCGCTGACCCGGGTGGGCGATATCAGAAAAGGCAACCAGTCGGTACTCGACGTAAAAATCCGACAACGCGGTTTGCAACACATACGCGGCCGGATCTTGGGTGATGCCACGAGTGCGTGTAGCGGCTTCTATAAGCATGGCGTGCACTTGCCGCCGCGCCGCCAGATAGCCAATGCTGACCTTCGCATGTACGACAAACTTGCCGCCAGTCGTTGGACGTGAAAAATTGCGTGTCGATGTCGCGACGACTTGCGAATTGGGTAACACGATGCGCTCGCCCGACCCGGTTTCGATTTGGGTCGCAAACAAGCCGATCTCTAGCACTGTGCCTTCACACTCGCCGATCTTCACGTATTCGCCGGGGCGCAGGGCGCGCGCGTAGATAAGGATTAGTCCGCTGAAGGCCTGCGCAACCACGCTGCTCGAACCCAGCGATACCGTCACGCCGAGCAACACCGAGATCCCCTTGTTCCCCGCTTTATGTTCAACGCAACCCCTGCCGACGCGAGCAGGGAATGCAGAACCTTCGGGCCTGGCAGCATGTCAAGTCTTTGGCGCATAGAATTTTCCGCCGCGCGCCATCTCATCGATGCGAGGTCGAATGTACATGTGTGACCGAATGCGATCACATGGCTTCGTGCTACACTGTTGCAACAACAAGCCGCCTGATACACGCCTCTCCGCAAGCAATGTACATTTTTTCCTTCTTCCGCATGAACTTTACCGCCCGCTCACTGCGTACGCGGCTAGTAGCGATGTTGCTGCTCGTTGCACAGCTGACTGCGCTGTTGGTCGTACCGCTGCATGCGGTGGCGCACGCGCAAGACAAACATGTGTCCGAAGCGAACGGCAATCCGGCAATAAATGGCCATAGCGGCAAGCTTTTCTCCAGCCTGTTTGGACACAATCAGGGCCTGGGTTGCGATGAATGGAACGCGGCATTTGCGCTCGACAGCCATTCGGGTGTGAGCCTGCCAAATCTACCGACTGTGCCGCTTGCAACCACTAGTATTTCCTGCGGTTTCCCAGCCGAACAGCTAGCAACACCCTTCAGGCAATTCCTCGCTCGCGCACCGCCGCGTCTCTAAAGCACGTATTTTCCCGGCTGGTCTCATGCACTGCTGCATGACGACCCTCTCCATGTGCTTTTGTGATTGGAATTTCCATGCAATACAAGAACTGCTTTTTTGCGCTGGCGCCCGTGCTGGTCATTGCCGCGAGTGCCTCCGCGCAATCGTCAAGCCAAGCGGTATTGACGACGACTGAACCAAAGAAACTCGATGAAATTGTCGTTACCGGCAATCCCCTGCGAGACGCAGATTTGATCGCGCCAGCCTCGGTGCTCGCTGGGCCTGAGTTGATGCTCAAGCGTGGCACCACGCTGGGAGAAACCCTCAACAGCATGCCCGGCGTAGCCAACTCCTTCTTCGGCCCGAACGCCGGCCGGCCAGTTATTCGCGGCCTTGACGGGGATCGCGTGCGCATTCTCAGCAATTCTGGCGCTTCGTTTGACGCGTCAAATATCAGTCCGGATCACAATTCCGCGATTGACCCTCTTGCCATTGAGCGCGTCGAGGTGCTGCGCGGACCAGCAGCTCTACTCTATGGCGGCACCGCAATCGGCGGCGTGGTCAATATTATCGACAATCGCATTCCGCGCGAGGCAATCAAGGGATTCGGCGGCACGGTCGAGAGCCGCATCGGCGGCGCAGAAAACGAGCGCGGCACCTCGGTGTTGATGGAGGGGGGCGATGGAAAGTTTGCGTTGCACGCTGATGGTTTTCATCGCGACACCGGCAATTACAAGGTGCCCGCGTCGGCTGGTTTGGGTAGCCGCATTGTCAATTCTGCCAGCCGCAGCGAGGGTGGCGCAATCGGCGGGTCATTGACGCTTGATCGCGGCTATGTCGGCATTTCACAATCCGAATATCGCTCACGCTACGGCACCGTCGCAGAAGCCGATGTCACGATCGACATGAAACAGTCCCGCACCACATTCGCGGGCGAAGTCAGCAAATTGGGATCGATTGTTGAAAGCGTAAGTGTTCGCGGCGGTCGCACTGACTACAAGCACGTCGAACTTGAGGGCAGTGAAGTCGGTACGCAATTCACCAATAAGGGCAACGATTTTCGGATCGAAGTACGGCACGCGAAGTTTGGGCCGGTTTCAGGCGTTATCGGCCTGCAAGGTGAGAGCTTCAAGTTTGCGGCGCTTGGCGAAGAAGCCTTCGTGCCTGACACCAGAACCCGCAATCAAGCGGTGTTCGCCTATGAAGAAATTGCCCTGGATGCCTGGAAGTTTTCGCTGGGCGCACGTTCTGAAAAAAACCGCGTGCAATCCGACGGTGCCGGTGCCAATGGCATCGCCCGCTTTGGCAGTGCTTCTGAAAAGACTTTCAACCTCAGCAGTGTCTCCTTCGGCGCTTTGTTAAAGCTCAATGCGACGACCAGCATTGCCGGCAATGTCGCCCGCAGCCAACGCGGCCCGGCGTTTTATGAGCTTTATGCGAATGGGCCACACATCGCCACGGCGGCGTATGAAGCGGGTGACGCGAGGCTGCAAAAAGAGAAGTCCACGGCGCTGGATCTGGGCGTGCAGTGGAAATGGGGCCCATCTGGCAAATCGTCAGCCCGGCTTGGCGTGTTTTCCAACCGGTTCGATAACTTCATCGGCTTGCGTCGCACCGGCATTTCGCGCGATGCCGAGGGTAATTCTGGCGTGGCCGATTGCGGCGATGGCACATCGGTAAAATCGGGCTGCATAGCGGGGATACTGCCGGAGTTTCGCTACCAGGGGGTGCAGGCGCGTCTCACCGGCTTCGAGGCCGAAGCGAAATTGCGCTTGATCGATAAACCTTATACGCTCGATTGGGAGTGGAAGGCTGACCTTACGCACGCGCAGGATCTGACCAACGGCGAGCCGCTACCACGCATCGCGCCGCTGCGCTTGAGTAGTGCCGGTCTGTTTACCAGCGGCCCATGGGCCTTGCGTGCCGAGGTAGAGCATTCGGCTAAGCAAAGTCGCATACCCGCCATTGATTTGTTCGGCGTGACCGAGGCATACACGCAGCTCAATGCGGCAGTAACGTATTTATTCAAATTGCCCGGCGCATCGGCACTGCTATTCCTGAAAGGCAGCAACCTTGGCGACCGCAAGCAGTTCAACGCCTCGTCAATCGATACGATTCGTGCGCTGGCACCGTTGCCTGGACGGGGTCTCAAGGCGGGGGTGCAACTAAATTTCTGAGCTTTAGGCAGCCCTTAAAAGCGCAGAACTCTAGTATTGGCGCACCTCACAGACGGTTTTCGTTCGTGAAGCCCTGTCAATGCTGGATCTACATGCGTTGGGTCGCAGCTATTTCTCCACATCGATGCCTTGGTACCGTCCGAAAAAACCCTTCTGCAAGCCGCTCAAGGTACGGAGCATGCTGGTACGCGCAATCGGCAGGCGGCTGGCGGGATAAAAAGTCAGGTCTCGCAGCCGGGAACCCGCGCGCGAATGCGATTGAAACAACGGGGTTAACCAGCGGCTGATCAATTGATAGATGCCGATGTGGCTTGATCGCAGGGCGTGGTATCGATCCAGCGCGAGATCGATTTTCGAGTCCTCCTGCAAGCACTTTGCCAGCGTCCAGGCGTCGAGCAACGCCATGTTCGCGCCCTGGCCAAGCTGCGGGCTCATCGCGTGGACGGCATCGCCAATAAATTGAACGCGTCTCACCCGCGATGCACGCATCATCACATCACGATAGGTAGCTCGTGCAAGCTGCTGAGGCTCGGTAATTTGCGCCACGAAGGCCGCAGCTTCCGGCAGCAAAGCGCAGACCTTGTCGCGCCACTGCGCAATCGGTTGCTGCTCAAACTGCGCGAACTGATCGCGCGGCACGCTCCAGTAAACAGTCACGCGATTGATTTCTTTGGATTCACCCGGCAATCGGCCGACGGGAAGGATGCCCAACATTTCCGACGAGGCCCGGTAACGTTGTTCGAGCACCCCGCGCGAAAAGCCGATGCGGTCTTCCACGCTGCACCAAAGCGCGCCCCACGGATAGAGCTGGTCACGTTTGACCAAATGTGGAAACTGGCTGCGTAGATTCGAATGTGCGCCGTCAGCAATCAGAATGAGATCATAAGCACCGTAGGTGTTGCCTGCCCGATCCGTCAGCGAGCCGCGCACTTCATCAACTCGCACGATTTCGATTCCGGTCTTGATCGCGGCCGCATCCGGATACGCCGTTTTCAGGATCTCGAATAGCGCGCCACGCTGCATGCCGAGCCCGTGCAGGCTCGCGCCCAGATCCGCGTAACGGATATTCATCACCTGCCGCCCTCGCTCGTTTTGCCCGTGCAGGCAATCGATACGTGACCCACATGCCAGCGCTTGTTCGGCGAGACCAAGGGAGCGCAGCACCGCGAGGCCGGTGGGTTGTAGTAGAAACCCGGCGCCCACTGGTGCCAGCACCGGACTGCGCTCAAATATGCTGATCACATGGCCCCGCTCAAAGAGCAACAGGGCGGCGGCCTGCGCGGCGGTGCCGTAGCCACAAATGGCGATGTTAAGTGGTTTGGTCATCATTCCGGTTTGCGCTTTGTTGCTGGTGCCTCTTCGAAGTTGAAGCCCCAGCATTGGCGAGCCTTCCAGGATTTTTTCCCCAGCGGGCGCGTCAGCTATTGAGTTTGCAATCACGATCAGGTCATTTCGAATCCGGCCTCTTCAGATGAAAAATCTGCTTTTACTTTTTCGTCGAAAAGCAGATTTCCCCCTGCAGTTCGAAGTGACGAGTTTGATGGGTCGTTCGCGGCACATTACATCGAGACGCGCAGTCATTCCATTTCTACTTCACTAGTGCATTAAGTTACTGGGCCGGCAAAAAAATTCGTCATTCGCGCGAAGGCCGGAATCCAGCGTCTCTCCACGCAAAGTCACTGGGTCCTCGCCTTCGCGGGGGACGACGAATGTTTGATATTTCCACCATTCGTTTATTGAACTAATGATCGAGAAATGGAATTACCCCAAGACTTGGAAACGCCCGGCCATTCTGCCTGATGGGCTTTTCAAATATGACTGCGCACCCAGCGCTTCCATTCATCAAACAAGGCTGGGTGACGCGCGGCGATTACGGATTTCGACCAGTCCTGTGGTCGTTCCGGTCGCCAATAGTCGTCGTGTTGCAGTGAGGCGATCCGCCCGCCAGCCTCTTCGAGAATGAGCGCGCCGGCCGCGTAGTCCCAAGGTTGTTCGCCAGCGTGCAGGAACGCATCCACGCGTCCGCAAGCCATGTGGCTCCACTGCAAAACCGATGCGCCGCTCATGGTGATTTTTCGAAACGGTTTGTGCGCGAGCAGTGCTGTGCCCAACCGTCCGAGACGCTTATAGCGGCCCACTTCCACGTGTGCCTCGGCCAGGTGTTTGGCCGGCAGCGGCTTTAGGCGCTTGCCGTCGAGGAACGCGCCGCCGTGCTGCAAAGCGTGAAAAACTTCGCCGCTATTGGGGTCGAGAATCACGCCAAACACGCTTTTTCGCCGATACATGAGTGCGACCGACATACCGAAGTAGCGCTTGCCAGCTGCGAAATTTGCAGTGCCGTCGAGCGGATCGACACACCAGCACCAGTCGGCTTCCCGCCAGATTTCCTTTTGTGCTGCCTCATTCATTTCCTCGCCGAGCACCGGACAATCGAACACGGTGGGAAGCGCTTCGGCCAGGGCCGCCTCGACCATGCGATCCGCTTCTGTGACGATGGAGCCGTCATGTTTTCTTTCTGCTGCCACATGTTTGAAACGCGGCATGAGTTCGCGAGCCGCAATCTCCCGCATCAATGCCGTTATCGGCAAGACAAACTGTGCTGGTTCGGGCTTTGCTGCGACGGTGGGGTTTGGCGCGTCGTGCCCCGCGGATGCGGAGTGCTGCGGATATTCTAGGAGAGGCATCGGTGGATCGTAGCGTTACTCAAGGGGGCCAGTGGCGCCAACCGGGCGCGAGGCGATTTGCATGGCGCGCCTATAATACTCCTGCTCTGCCAACATCCAAAACCAACTCCACCTTCAGGCTAGTCGCAATTGACCTCACCACGATTTTTCTCAGCGCATCCGCTTCCTCGGTCGTTATTACCGGACTCGTCTTTTGACGTTGGTGAAGCAATCTCGCGCCATCTGCAGGTATTGCGCGTCACGGTCGGCGATGAAGTCACCTTGTTCGACGGCACAGGCGGCGAATTCAGCGCCACTGTTTCTGAAATCAGAAAGCGGGATGCAACCGTCGCACTCACCGCTTTTCACCTGATCGAGCGGGAGGCGCCAATCCGGGTCACGTTGGTCCAAGCATTGGCAACTTCGGACAAAATGGACTTGATCGTACAAAAAGCCGTTGAATTGGGTGTAACAACAATTGCGCCGATCAGCACGTCCCGCGCAACCTTGAAACTCGATGGCGATCGCGCTGACAAGCGCGTGGCGCACTGGCAGGCGATTGCGGTGGCGGCATGCGAGCAATGCGGACGCAATCGCGTTCCCACTGTTCTGGGCGTGCAAACGCTGGATCAATGGCTGATGAAGCAGCCGGTCGGGATCAGCGTTCTGCTGGATCCACTGGCCGAAAAATCGTTACTGCCCAGTGTGGAGACCTCAACGGCAATTGCCTTACTGGTTGGCCCGGAAGGTGGTTTTTCAGATGATGAGATTTCTCGCGCTCTGGCGCGCGGCGTTCTGGCCGCGCGATTCGGGCCGCGCGTACTACGGACAGAAACTGCAGGTCTGGCAGCCATCGCAGCGCTGGGAGCACGCTTTGGCGATCTCGGCTAGCCAAACTGTGCTGTCGGGCAATTCGCATGATGCTTCGCGCATCGGCTACCGCTTCTCGCTAGAATAGCGCTCGCCTTCTTCTCCCACGATATCCGGCACCGACAGGTATGGCCAAGAACGACGCCAAGAAACTTGAAGCATTCGTAAAGTGGTTCCGTAGCGCAACGCCATTCATTCATGAATTTGGCGAACGCACCATCGTCATTGCATTTGGCGGTGAAGTACTCACGGACGGCGAGATGATGCAACTCGCGCACGATATCAACGTGCTGGTGAGCCTGGAAATTCGCGTGGTGCTGGTGCATGGCACCCGTCCGCAAGTGGAAGAACAACTTGCCCAGCATGGCGTCGCGTCAAGGCTTGTCGACGGTCGGCGCGTGACCGATGACGCGGCACTGCGCTGCGTGAAAGAAGCGAACGGTATTGTGCGCATGGAGATTGAGGCTACGCTGTCCACCGAGCTGGCCAATTCACCCATGGCAGGCGCCGATATTCGCGTTTCCTCCGGCAACTTCATCACTGCCAAGCCATTTGGCGTGCGCGATGGCGTCGACTATATGCATACCGGCCAAGTCCGCAAAGTGGATATGGAAGGTATTGTCCGCCGCCTGGATGACGATGAAGTGGTGCTGATTTCACCGATCGGTTTCTCGCCCACCGGGGATATTTTCAACTGCACACTTGAGGACGTGGCGACCTCGGTTGCGATTGCATTGAAAGCGGAAAAGTTGATTTTTCTGACCGAAACGCTTGGCGCAACCGACAACAAGCAGCGCCTGCTAAACGAGCTGACCGCACTGCAGGCGCAGGAGGCACTTAATTCGGTGCGTTACGGTGGCCAGACAGAGGATATTCGCCTGTTTCTGCCGTGTGCTATACGTGCGGTGCGAGAGGGCGTCAAACGCGCTCATCTGATCAGCCGCCACATCGACGGGGCGCTGTTGATGGAATTGTTTACCCACCACGGCATTGGCACCATGGTGGTCCTGGAAGCGCCTGACCGTCTGCGTGATGCCAAGGTTGCGGACATCGATGGCATCATGGGCATCATCGATCCGTTAGTTGCAGCAGGTGTGCTGGTAAAGCGTGATCGGGAGCTAATTGAAAGCGAGATTGACCGATTCATCGTGCTGGAGCACGAGAACGAAATTATCGGTTGCGCGGCTCTGTATCCATTTCCAAACGACAAGGCGGTTGAGCTGGCGTGTTTGGCAGTAAATCCGTTCTATCGCGATGGTGGCCGGGGCGAGCGTATCCTCAATTTTGCCGAAAAGCGCGCCAAGGAGAAAGGATTTAAAACCTTGTTCGTGTTATCTACGCAGACAACACAGTGGTTCGTTGAACGCGGCTTCGTGGAAAGTGATGTCTCGAAGCTGCCTCAGGAAAAACAGGTCTTGTATAACTATTCTCGGCGTTCGAAGATCTATTCGAAACCCGTCTAACGATTCAACTATGGAGTAGAAAATGGCAAGAATGGTGAACTGCATTAAACTCAAGGCTGAGTCAGAAGGCCTCGATTTTGCGCCGTACCCGGGTGCATTGGGAAAACAACTTTATGAAAGTGTTTCCAAGCAGGCATGGAAAGAGTGGCTTGAACACCAGAAGCGACTGGTCAACGAAAACCGTCTGAACCTTGCCGACATCAAGGCTCGCAAGTATCTTGAAGAGCAAATGCAGCGGCATTTCTTTGGCGATGGCGCCGATCAGGCGACCGGATTCGTGCCGCCCGCGGCTTGAGGCGAGTCGGCAAGTAAAGAATTGAAAAAGCCCCGCGCGGGGCGTTTTAAAATAATTACAAGCCCAAGTCTAATATGGCGAGGGAGTTTCACGTTAAAACTCTTCGGCAGTG
>JANMZU010000579.1:0-2006 GCA_031383585.1 Betaproteobacteria bacterium | reverse complement strand
CCAGAAACATTGGTTTGACGCTTGCTCGCCTTGATCGCGTCAGGTGGGCAAAGCGAATACGGGTTGATGAGCTCCTTGCGTAATGCGGGATTGTGCGTGGCTTCGCGAACGATGTTGACGATGCTTGCCACCGTGCCACCCGACGCGGTGCCGCGCATCGCCTTTACGCGCATCTTTACGCTGGAACAAGATGCACCGTACTGCAGCCGCGATTGCTCCTGCAAGAAGCGCACGCCCATGTCGGAGGGTATCGAGTCAAACCCGCAGCAGTGCACGATGCGCGCACCGCTCTTCTTTGCGTCAGCGCTATAGGCTTCAATCATCTTGCGCATCCACGGCGCTTCGCCGGAGAGATCACAATAGTCAGTGCCGAGTCGCGTGCAGGTTTTCACCAATGGCTCGCCGTACAAGGCATATGGGCCGACCGTGGAGACGACCACGCGCGTGCTGGCACAGAGATTTTCGAGCGCCTTTTCATCGGCAGCATCCGCAATGATCACCTCAATCGATTTTGCACTCTGCCCTAGCGAGGCCAGTAGCTCATCCAACTTTGCTTTAGATCGCCCGGCAATTGCCCAGCGGAGTTGGCGTGCGCCGGGTTTGGCGGCGGTGCCAAATTCTGCTAGCAAATAGCGGCAAAGTATCTGGCCGACGAAGCTGGTGGCACCGAAGACGACGACATCGAAGACTGGTTTTTTCATGATTTTTTTGGGGAGTAACCTGCAAAATACATCAGTGGATCAACGCGTCTTTACCCCATGCATCGCCATCCAGAGGCTCCGTCAGTCGCGCCGATGTCGCCGCACGCGCGGCTCGGCCGCCGTTGAATGAAACTATCGTTTGAACAGATATTCATTCTTGAATTCGCCCTCGGCCCCTTTGGGTCCCGCCGTTTTCAGCGCCTCGAATGTGTACTTACCCATGCGCAACCGGTAGCGAATGATTTCAACCACACCCTTGGTTTCTTCGGTGCGCTCAGCGACCACCTCCCAAACCTCATCAGTCGCCTTGCTGCTCACGATTTTCGCCGTGCTGACGTTGTCGGCCTTCAAGCCGCTGAATCGCACTCTGCCTGCTTCGATGTCGATCATCATCCGATCATAGGAGTGCACGATCTTGTTCGGGCCGTCATCGAAGATGTAGTGCAGGGTCAATTCATTCGGCGACGCGGCAGCGACGTACAGGCGAACCGGCAAAGTGACGCGCTTGTTGGGCGGCTGATAGTCGCGGTATTGCAGCGTGCCTTGCCACGGGCCCTCGATGGTGGCGAGTGCCGCAGGCGGGGCAGGATCGTAGAGAGCGTAGCTGGCAATCGGGAAGGCGCAACTGAGGGTGAGGAGTAATTTGATGATGGCAATTGCGCGCATGTGGTTTGGTTAGTGGAAATTGGTACGTGGAAAGCTCGGAGAAAATTGCTGCTTGCCTTGATTGGTAAGTGAAGTTCAGGGGGACGTGATCGATATTCTCTGGGAACCGTGAGAAAAGTATCGACGACGGCCCCTTTGATTCCTCAAAAGAAACCACGCACACGCCACAGCCGAGGGCGAGAAGCGTTAGTCGCTTGGGCCTCTTGTTTTGCGACACTCCTTCATCTGTCATCGCGCTCATGGTTACCTTTGAAAAATTCGATGTGCGCCCAAAAAAAACAGACACGGGCCGTAGCCGAATATTTTCGGCCGCACCTCAAGCCGACAATTTCTCATCCAGCCAAACCTTGATCAATGACTGATAAGGCACATCACGGGAATTGGCTTCGATCTTGATTCGCTCCAGCATATGAACCGGCAAGCGCAACGAGATACTCTGTGTACTTGGCTTCAAGTTTGGAAACCGCGCACGTTGAAGTTTGGATAGGTCAAGATGATTTGTGCTGTTTGGATTCTCCCAAAATGCACGTTCCTCCGCCTCGGATTTGAATTTGGGCGTTACCTTAATCTTGGTTTTCATATGCTTTCTTTTCACGCCGATTTGCGTTGCGCGCTGAAATGATCCGAATTAGCGTTTCG
>JANMZU010000566.1:0-7634 GCA_031383585.1 Betaproteobacteria bacterium | reverse complement strand
GAAAATTGGTTCCGTTTCTGCTTTGCAGTGCAACAACAACCTAGCCACTTTGCCCGCTACCGTTCGGGCTAACAAAGCCGCAAAAAACATGACTCATCCTTCCCTCGCAACCTTCATCTCACAGGCCACCGTGCGGATTCGTGATTGCGCCGATCCTGCCGACTGTGTGCTCGAGCTAGCACCCTTGATGCTCGATCTCATCGACAGTACGGCGGCGTTTCTTGAGCCGCAGCACTTTCGCAGTGACCCGGACGGATACTCGCGCAACCTTGTTTACGATGCACCGGATGCCGGGCTGTCGCTCTACGCATTGGTCTGGCTTCCGGGGCAATGGACGCCGATCCACGACCATGGCAGCTGGGGAGTCGTCGGCGTTCTTGAAGGGGTGCTGGAGGAACGCAACTACGTCCGCGAATCGCCTGACCGCGGCGCTGACGAAGGTATCGAGCTATTGCGCGGCGGCATCACGCTGCTGGCGCGCGGTGCCGTCACCACGTTCGTGCCAAACCCGGACCAGATCCATGTCACCGGGGTGCCAGTCGAGCGATCCCGCGCGGTCAGCCTTCATCTGTATGGCCGCACCATGAACAGTTTTAACACCTACGATTTGGCTACGGGCACGCGGCGACGCGTCAATGTTAAACATAACGAGAGTTGAGCCGCATCGAACTGGGCGCGCCGTTCGCAACTCCGCGGAACGCCATTCGGCGCACCTTCTGGCGCATTTCGGTTCCAAACGCCGCAGCAGAGCTTGAGTTTCATGTTTAGCGCTTCTAATGGCCTCCGTTCGTGCTGCGCCACGAAGCACACCCGAGCTATGTCGCTGATTATTCATCTGCCGCAAGGCCCTTCAACACCTCAGGGCATGCGACAAAGGGGTTATTGGACGTTCCCAACTATGTAGATCAACTACTGGCGGGCGTTCTCACTGACTTTCGCGCCAAGATGCCCGCCGCAGCTAGAGAATCGCCAAAATATTCGTCTGCCCTTTCTTACTTGATGGCGTCGGGCTAGGGATAACAGTTTAGGTCGTGGTGCATCTGACGCTCGTTAACTACTGTTTGTGCAACTTCTTGTCCAGGCAACCCAGATAAATCTGCGCATCCGGCGCCATACGATGCCGTTGCGCATGCCAGATCATCTCCCCGAGGCAGTCCATCATCTCGTGCTCAGCGGCAAGAGGGGAAGCCAATTTATTCGTTAGCGACGTGTGAAAGCCGCGCACGCCAACCGGCTGGTCAATCGATACCTGTTCACGAATCGACAGGTGCATATTGAGGTGCAGGAAGGGATTGGTCTCGCCAAACTCGGGCGGGTAATCGCGATCACGATACTGCTCGAGATAGCGGTCACGATCATCGAGCATCGGGTGGTATTCGGGATGCAGGGAGATCACTTCCACGGCCATGGTTTCCATCGACGACAATTGCTCTTGCAAACGGAATTTTCGCCACGCTTCAAACAGGAAGTCACGAGCTTGATCGCGGGTGGGATTAAACATTTGGCGTATTGCTATTCGACAAAATCGGCTCGCTTTTTGAAGCCACAAATATCGTATACGGGACAAGCGCCACATTTTGGTTTGCGGGCGATGCAGGTATAGCGGCCATGCAAAATAAGCCAGTGATGCGCATGGTTCATGAACTCCCTGGGCACCACTTTCATCAGCTTCTCCTCGACCGCGACGACATCCTTACCCGGCGCCAGCCCCATGCGATTGCTGATGCGAAAAATATGCGTGTCCACTGCCATGGTCGGCTGGCCGAAGGCGACGTTGAGTACAACGTTGGCGGTCTTCCTGCCCACGCCGGGTAGGGCCTCAAGTGCCGTGCGCGAATCCGGCACCTGGCTGGCGTGGTTTTCGATCAATAGCCGGCACATGGCCATCACGTTTTTTGCTTTGGTGCGAAACAGGCCGATGGTTCTGATGTAATCAACCAGTGCGTCATCGCCTAGTGCCGCGATCGTCTCCGGCGTATTGGCTACGGCAAATAATTTTCTGGTCGCGATATTGACGCTCTTGTCGGTTGCCTGCGCCGACAGGATCACCGCCACCAGCAATTCAAACGCGGAAGCATATTCAAGGTCCGATTTCGGATGCGGGTTGATTTCCTGCATGCGGCGAAAAAATTCGTGCCGCTCGGCAGGTTTCATGGTGCGCGCTTCAGCCATCAGCGGCTTCCTTCTTGTACCAGTGCAAGCCGCTCGCGCTCGGCCAGCGCATCGCTGCGGTCGGATAGGTCTTTCACCAGCCTTGCTTGATGAAGGCCGTAACGGGCGCGTGCCGCAGCAGGAGGCATCATCACCAAGTGGTTTGGGTCTTCAATCATGCTTATGCAGTCGACCGGGCACGGCGCAATGCACAGTTCACAACCAGTGCAGAGCGCCGCCACCACCGTATGCATGAACTTACTGGCGCCAACAATGGCGTCGGTCGGACAAGGCGGCAGGCATTTCGCGCAACCAATGCAGGCCTCCTCGTCGATGATCGCAATGCGGTGCGGGACGTGCACGCCGCAATCGGGGTCCAGCGGTATCGTGGCTCGAGACAACAACACCGCGATCGCGGCAATGCCAGCATCGCCACCCGGAGGACATCGATTGATTTGTGCTTCTCCCGCTGCGATGGCTTCGGCGTATGGCATGCAACCCTGGTAACCGCATTTCGTGCACTGGGTCTGTGGCAAAAGCTCGTCGATTTGCCGCGCAAGTGTAGTTGTCGTGGCTTTCAGCATGAGAACAGCATGGCGTCGAGATCGCGATGCGGCCGTTTGAGTTCGCGGGCGATGGCTTCATGGGTGACCTGGCCGCCATGGATTTGCAATCCGGCTGCAAGGCCATCATCGTCACGCAGGGCACCCGCCAGTCCCTTGCTCGCAATGGCTGCCGTATAGGGCAGCACGGCTTTGGAGAGGGCGAAACTTGCTGATCGAGGTACCGCTGCGGGCATGTTGGCAACGCAGTAATGCGTGACACCCTCCGCAACAAAAGTTGGTGCTGAGTGATAGGTCGGTCTTGAGGTCGCAGAAATGCCACCTGCGTCTATGCATATGTCGACCAATACGGCGCCAGTCCCTCTGTCTGCTGTCATGGACTGGATGTCGTCACGCGAGAGCAGCTTGGTGCTTGCCGCGCCAGGAACGTTTATGGCCCCAATGACCACGTCGGCATCACGGACTAAGGTCAGGAGATTGTCCGGCTGCATGGCCATGGTTCGTGCGCTCGAGCCCAACTTGTGTGCCAGCGCGGCCAGTCGTGGCCCGATGCGCGAAACAACGGTCACATCAGCCCCCAATGCCAGCGCGCAGCGCGCCGCGGCGACACCGGCACTGCCTGCACCGAAAATGACAACGCGCGCATCGCTGATGGCGATGCCCCGGCCACCATTTCCGGTCATGAGCAAATTAGCAGCGATGGGTATCGCTAGTTCGCCGGCAATTTTTGACATCGGCGCAAGAATCACCAGCCGTTTGGATACGTCTTGCACCGTTTCAAAGGCAATACCAGTAATGCGTCTTGCGAGCAACTCATGCGCCATGAATACGTCGCCGCGCAGATGCAGGAAGGCGAACAACATGCTGCCAGGGTTGAGCAATTGCCATTCGTTGGTCTGGATTTCTTTGACCTTGACGATAAGTTCGGCGTCGAATGCCTTGGCGGCGCTGTCAACGACGTTCGCGCCGGATGCCGCGTAGTCGGCGTCGCTGAAACCTGACCCGGCGCCCGCGCCAGCCTCAACTCGAACCTGACTGCCTGCTCCCACCAACGCGGCGACGGCATCAGGCGTGAGCGCCACGCGACGCTCACCGTCCTTTGTTTCCTTGGGCAGTCCGATGATCATGAATTTTAGGCTTGGCGCTTTACTTGCGGGTGCGGGAAATTTCGCGGACGGCGTCGCGGATCAGGTCAGGTCCGTGATAGATGAAGCCGGTATAAATCTGCACCAGCGCGGCACCTGCATTCATTTTTGCCCTGGCGTCTGCACCCGACATGATGCCTCCAACACCGATGATAGGTATGTTTCCCTTGAGGGCTTTGGCCAGTTCACGAAGTACTTCCGTGGACGGAGAAAACAGCGGTCGGCCGGAGAGTCCACCGGCTTCCTTTGCCAGCGGATGGTCGCGGACGGCATCTCGGGAAATGGTCGTATTCGTCGCAATCATTCCCTCAAATCCATTCTCCAGCGTCAGCGCGGCAATCTCGCGAATCGATTTCAAGTCGAGGTCCGGCGCGATCTTGAGGACCAGTGGCACGTGCTTTTTGTGTTTCTTTGCGAGTGCTTTCTGCTCGGCTTTGAGTGTCGACAGCAACCTCTGCAATTGCTCGGCTGCCTGCAGATCGCGCAGTCCCTTGGTATTTGGCGACGAAATATTGACGGTCACGTAGCTCGCGAACGGGTAGACGCCTTTCAGGCAGAGCACATAGTCATCGACCGCTCGCTCAATCGGCGTATCCGCGTTCTTGCCGATGTTAAGGCCAAGCACGCCCTGATACTCCGCGCGTTTGACGTTGGCAATGAATGCGTCCAAGCCCTGATTGTTGAAGCCCAGGCGATTGATCAGCGCTTCGTCCTCTTTCAGCCGGAACATCCGCGGCTTGGGGTTACCCGGTTGTGCGCGCGGCGTGACCGTGCCGACTTCTATGAATCCGAATCCCAGCGCGGCCAGCGCATCGATATATTGCCCGTTCTTGTCGAGCCCGGCGGCGAGGCCAACCGGATTGTCAAACTTGAGGCCCATCACTTCGCAGGGCGCGACACGGCGTGAACTGAACAAGCGGGACAAGTGCAGCTTGTTTAGGCGTTGGAGGGAATCCAGAGCGAGATGATGCGCCACTTCCGGATCGAGGGCGAACAATGCGGTACGGGCAATGGAGTAGAGCACGATGTCCTGAGGTGACGTTGCAAATTTGTCACTGCATTTTATCGCAGGCGACTATGGCTTCCACGGATTGGGGCGCTGATGCGCCAAGCTTCAGACGTCGAGTTGCGCCCAGTTCCCGCGTACCAGGCCTTCGATAGGCCGAAAAGCTGTCTTGTAGCTCATCTTGCGACTGTCTTCGATCCAGTAGCCAAGGTAGACGTAGGGGATCTTGCGTCGGCGGGCTTCGTTGATCTGCCACAGAATGTTGAAGGTGCCGAGGCTGAGGCGCGGCTGATCCGGCTCAAAAAAAGTGTAAACCGAAGAAATACCGTCGTCGAGCTCATCCATGATCGCCACCATACGCAGGCGACCATGATCGCGAAACTCCACTAGCCGGGTATGCACATTGCTCTGCAATAAAAAGTGCGAATATTGTTCGCGACTGTCGTGATCCATGCCGCCGCCGGCGTGCCGCTGAGACTGATATCGCCGGTAAAGCGCGTAATGCTCGTGCGAATACTTGAGGTCAATGATGCGTGTGGAAAGCCCCGAATTGTTCTTCAGGCAGCGGCGCTGCGAGCGGTTCGCTTCGAACGCCTCGGCGACGACGCGTACCGGAGTGCAGGCATGGCAATGATCGCAGTAGGGCCGATAGGTGAAGGCGCCGCTACGCCGAAATCCGGCGGCAACCAGACGACTGTAAGTTGACGAATCGATCAGATAGGTAGGTGTCGCAACTTGAGAGCGCGCGAGCCGACCCGGCAGGTAGCTGCAGGGGTAGGGCGCAGTTGCGTAGAACTGTAGATTGGCAAACGGCAGATCGTTTAGTTTTGACATTTCACGCTGATCAAATTTGACGCCAGGCAGAGCCAAAGTGCTTCAAGTCTATCAATTCTTTCAGCCGTTGAACAAAGTCATGGCGCGGGATCGGACGCGCACCGAAACTGGCCAGATGACGGGTCTCCTGCTGACAATCAATAAGTTCGAAGCCGTCGCGCTTGAGCTTGTCGATTAGCGCAACCAGCGCAACCTTGGAGGCATCGGTTTGCCGCGCGAACATGGATTCGCCGAAAAACATGCGCCCCAGGGCCAGACCATACAGCCCACCCACCAGTTCCCCAGCGCGCCAGCTTTCTATCGAATGGGCGACACCGAGGGTGTGCAATTGAGCGTAGGCGGCACGCATTTCAGGAACGATCCAGGTACCACCATCTTCGTGACGCGGCTCGGCGCATGCTGCAATCACGTCAGTGAAAGCGGTGTCAAAGCGGCTCTCGAATGTGCCACGACTGACCGTTTTCGCCAGCGACTTGGAGACTTTAAATTCAGCGGGTAACAAGACCATGCGCGGATCCGGACTCCACCAGAGTATCGGCTGGCCTTCGGAAAACCAGGGAAAAATGCCTTGCGCGTAGGCGGCGATGATAGTTGCAGGTGCAAGATCTGCCCCCGCACACAAAAGGCCATTCGGTTCAGCGAGTGCAGTATTGACGGGCGGGAAATCGCGCGGTGTTGCTATCCACGGGACCATTCAACACTGTGCCGTCTGGGTCGAATACGCAGCCAGATCGCTAAGCTTGGCGGTGCCGGTCACGATTTCTTTCGCGCGCGTGCCCAGCTCAAGCGACAGTTTGAATTCGTATTTCTGGAAAAATTCTGTGAATTTCTCGCCACCAAAAATGCCAACTGCGTAAAGCTCGTCGGCTTTAGCATCATATTCGAGCATGATGGCGGCAAGCGGTTGCTGTGCTGGCCCGCTAATGACCTTTGCGCCAAGGAAGGGGTCGTAGACGCTCTTGTCGGCGCAACACGAGATCACCTGCCCCCGGGTACTGGCTTTGGACGGATTGGGGCGATAGCTAATAAAGCTGACCTGCTGGGTGGGGTAGGCTAGCTTGTGCGCACAAATCGCGGAATACGCGACGATCGACTTGGCAGCACCGACTCCGCCGGGCCAGTCATATGCGCCGACCGTAGCGGATTTCAGGCTCACGCTGTCCGCAAGCGTTTTGTCCAGATTCAGAAGGAAGCATGGCGTGGATGCGTATGGGTAATTGAAAATGTAATTGTGGTGCGCCTTCAGTGACTTTGCCTTTACCGCTTTTCCGTCAGCATCAACCAGCTTGACGCGGCTGTACTGCCGCAATACCGGTGGCGACGACTTGGTCGCCGCCCCGGGGGGATTCTTGTCAGCCGCCATTGCTACACAGGGGGCAGCAGCCACCACACAAATTTCAATGAACTTTCGGCGTTTAGCTTCCATTTTTCAGAATACCCCTTCAAGAATCTGCACCTCAACCGTCGCGCCGGCGTCGACGTTGCCAACGTGATCGTGCAGCATGATGAAGCAGTTTGCGTCCGACATCGACTTGAGGATGGCCGACCCCTGTTCACCAGTAGTCCGCACCTTGTAAATGCCGTCTTCCAGATAAAGTACACCTCGCTGGAATTCCGTGCGCCCCGGCGCTTTTTTTATCGCAGACGTGCATACGGCTTTTAGTAACGGCTGCGTCGGAACCGGATTCACGCCTTGCAGAATGAGCAGCGCATCTCGCACGAATTGATAGAAGGTCACCATCACACTGACGGGGTTGCCCGGAAGCCCGAAGAAATGCGCGTTGCCAATTTTCCCGTAGGCCAGCGGCCGACCAGGCTTCATGGCAATTTTCCAGAAAACGACTTCACCCAGCTTGGTTAGGAGCTGCTTCACGTAATCCGCTTCACCGACCGAGACGCCACCGGAAGTAATCACCACGTCACCAATTTCACCGG
>JANMZU010000548.1:0-4348 GCA_031383585.1 Betaproteobacteria bacterium | reverse complement strand
GGCGAATGTTGTTGCCGTAGTCGAGGGTCGCGATTCCAGCCGCGTGCAAATCGAGCATCGCTCGCACATGCACGGCCATCGATTTTTTTGCCTCAATGATGACCAATTCTGGATCTGATGCACGTGATGCGATCGCGCGTTGCAGACTCCAGCCAATTGGCAAGTAGCCATTTAGCGGGTCATGCGCCGATGTTTGGTCTGTTACAACATCCGGTCGCGCTCTCACGTCACCCGCTTTCACACGGGCGGCGATCTCAGAAAAAACTTCCCCAGCGTTGCCCAGCAAGCCCACCGATACTGCTCGCCCTTTTTCGTGCGCTTCGGCGATAAGACTCAGCGCGTCATCAAGTGATCTGGCTGTTGCGTCGAGGTAGCGGGTTCGTAGACGCATGTCGATGCGGCTTTCATCGCACTCTACCGCAAGCATTGAAGCACCCGCCATCGTCGCAGCAAGTGGCTGTGCTCCTCCCATGCCGCCGAGCCCGCCGGTGAGAATCCACTTACCCTTCAGGCTTCCGCCGAAGTGCTGGCGCCCCACTTCCACAAAAGTTTCGTACGTGCCCTGGACGATCCCCTGGGAGCCGATATAAATCCACGAGCCCGCGGTCATCTGGCCGTACATCATCAGCCCCTTTTGATCAAGTTCGTGGAAGTGCTCCCAGGTCGCCCAGTGTGGGACTAGGTTTGAATTTGCGAGCAGGACTCGCGGCGCGTCTTCGTGAGTGCGAAACACACCAACCGGCTTGCCTGACTGGATGAGCAAGGTCTCGTCGGGCTCAAGGTGCTTGAGCGAATCAAGAATTGCGTCATAGCATGACCAATCGCGAGCGGCACGACCGATGCCGCCATATACGACCAAGTCTTCCGGCCGTTCTGCAACATCAGGGTCCAGATTATTCTGGATCATCCGGTAGGCTGCTTCGATGAGCCAGTTCTTGCAGGTAATCGCGTTACCGTGGGGGGCACGGATTACGCGAGAGGCGTCATGGCGTGAATTGAGAAGCGGCAGCGACTGGCGAGAAGTCATGAATACCTCGACGACAAGAGTTTGAGAACTGCAAGAAATGTCACACGAACCTAAAAAGGATTTTCGGAGAAAATGACGGTCATATTCAGTCGATCCAATCGAAACCCCATACGAGTGGCCAAATAGTCGTCCGAGACCCGCAAGGCTGCCATTGCCGACATATATAGAATCTGAAAAATAGCCACGCCTCGGAGGCGCTTGTGTATTGCAATTCTAACAAGCATAGCCGGACGACAGCCCGACTCCGCATCGCCCGACAAAATGAAAGATAGTAAGCGAGCTTTATCGCCTAAGCGGTCTCTTTCTGGCTGAGGCGCCATCTTGATGTTGCACTGATGTAGTATCTCTTGCGCAGCATTGGCGAGCTAACAGCTATGCGGGTATGGCAGCATCTGAGCGGCTCTTTCTCGGGCGCTTTTGTTACACTTTGTGAGCACTAGCCGTTTGGGCAAGGGCCGAAGGAGTCTCAATTTCTCTGACCAGCAGAGTGCGGCGCATGGAAATTCGATTTAGAGGGCTTCGCCACCATAGATCGAGGGCTGCACGCGGCACCTCCCGGACGTCGTTGCCACATGCCTATGTCAGTCCTGCGGATCCGACAATAACGTAATGGTGGCAGGCAGCAATAACACGGCATAATAATTATCCATGTCCCAATTTGAGCAACTGCTGACAGCGCTAGGCGAGCCTGTATTCGAAATGGATACCGCAGGCAATGTTATCTACTCCACGTCGGCGCTTACGGCATTGACAGATAGCGATAGCGGCTATGCCTTTGCCACAACACTGGCTCTCGATGACAGACCGCGCTTCTTGCAAACACTGCAGCGCATAGTCGATGGCAAGACTGCGACAGCGGAACTGGAAATCACGCTTACCAATGTCGATGGCACTCGCCGGCAGATCGAACTTAGGCTGATGTCAAGCAAGCGCGAAAGCGGAAAAACGACGACCGTCGTCGGCTGGCTAAGAGATCTCAGTATGGAAAAGGCGCGCGAAGCTGCCGCCAACGTGCAAGGTACACACTTGCTGGATCTAGTTGAAAATGTTTCCGATGCTTGCGTGGTTGAAAGTGCTGAAGGCGCTGTGGAGTTGGTGAATGCAGCGTTCTGTGAGCTGTTCGGCGTCAAAGCTGCCACACAATCGTTGATTGGCACGCCGTGCGCGGAACTTTTTTCGCTAGCCTCCAACGTCACCGACAAAAATATCGCGCCAATATACGTTTCGATGGATTCGGCCTCGACGGATGGATCCGAATTCTTATTGAACGACAAGCGAAGAGTAAAGCAACATTCGTTTCCTGTACAAGGCGAAAGTGGCGTTGCTGGGCGTCTGCACATTTTTCGCGCTTTGGATGCTAAGGTGCTAGTGCCTGCGAGCCTGCCCGCACTGTCTACATCTGATGCTGCGCAGCTACAGCTAATTGAAAAAATTGCACACGATTTGGCAACGACCGTCGAGGGCGCTGGCAGCGCCATATATCGCGCCGAACAACTCGAGCTCCCCAGCCAAGTGTTGGAACACTTTAGGCGGGTAGAAGTTTCTGCACAATCTGCCTTCTCATCGATAGCAGGTCTGCTCGACTTTTCCAAACTTGAAACCAGTGAAATTGCGCTGGATCTTGCCGAATTTCATCTGCGCGAAAGTGTAGCTCGTATGCTGGAGCGCGTTGTTCCAAGCGCTGAAGAGAGAGGCGTTCAGCTTAGGTTGCGCATTGAGCAGGACGTGCCAGAACACCTGACAGGTGATGGCGCAAGAATGATGCTGTGTCTGCGTAATCTGCTGGAATGTGCGATGCCACCACTGCAACACGGCGTGCCCGGCACCGAAGTATCGCTTGTCATCGAGCCGGAGTATTCTGCCGAAAAACTTATACATATCAGCTTCAGAATAATTCAGATGCTTCCGAAGGGATCGCAGCGACCAAAATCGATCAACCCCGCCTCTATCATGCAACTCTCCCTGTCCCGCCAGATTGTCAGGGCCATGCACGGGGGTGCGGCCAGCAAAGCAGGTGGCAAGATCGACATCAAGGAGCGCAAGGAATCTACGACTTGGCAATTCACGGCGGCATTCCCTTACCGAGCCGCTAAGGACCCACGAATACGACCAACATTTGTGACCCTGACGGGGATGCAAGTAATGATTGTGAGCAGCGACCTTGAGCAACGCAAACAGCTCTCCGAACTTGCACGCAGTTGGCGCATGCTGCCCCATGAGGCCGACAACGCGGCGATGGCGTTACATTTGCTCGCGCGAGTGGCCGATGAAGAGGAAGGTATCCCGCTCGTGATCACTTCCAATGAATTGCCGGTTCAGGATGGATTCCTGCTGGCGTTTCGCATCAAGCACAATGCCAAGCTCAAGCACACAGCAGTGGTAATGCTGGCAAAGGCTGGGAAACCCGGCGATGCGATCGCCTGCCGCGAAAGCGGTATCAGCGCCTATCTTCGCCAACCGATTGGCGCCAACCGACTCAACGAGGCGTTGTCAGCCGTCATGGGCGCTCAGGACGACGATGCAGAGTCGACGGCCACCTTGATTACGCGACACTCTTTGCGCGAATCAAAAGCCGGCACCGTCCTGCTGATAGACGCCAATCGCGATCACGCAATGGCGGCCGCCGTGACACTAAAGAAAGTTGGCTATCGAATCAGTACCGCTGACAGCGCCACAGTAGCTTTTATCGAATTGGAACAGGATAAATACGACGTGATCATTATTGATCCCAGCACCGCCGGGTTTGCCGAAATGGGCATCGAATCTATTCCCGAAGCTCTACGCGCTAAGTTGCCTGCCGACGCACCAAATGTGCCGATTTTGCTCGCGCTCGCAGAGGACATTTCTTCCGTAGAGTACGGGTACAGCGGAACGATCACAAAACCATACGACAAAGAGCAGCTCATTGCGCAGGTTGCAAAGCAATTGCGGCAAAAGGCCGCTACGTAGTTGGATACCGTTCACGCGCTACGCGGCGCGGCGCTGACTTTTCGCGATGATCCTTTTCTGGTCGGCTCGGCTGCCGCAATGCACTATGAATCCGATGCACTCATCTTCATCGAGGGTGGCCACGTCAAGGCCTTCGGTCCGTACGCGTCGCTGAAGAATTCGCTGCGCCACGACACACCGGTCGCCAGTTATACCGACGCCCTGATATTGCCAGGCTTCATCGATCTACACGTGCACTACCCGCAGACACAGATTATCGGCGCCTACGGGAAGCAATTGATTGACTGGCTCAATCGATTCACGTTCCCCGCAGAGCAGCAATTTGCCGATATCCAACACGCAAGAAATGTGTCCACGCTGTTTCTCGACGAG